>NZ_JAMQUS010000099.1:0-3246 GCF_025594995.1 Turicibacter sp. GALT-G1 | reverse complement strand
TTGGGTAAAAAGAGAATTTGATATCTCATTTACTAAAGGAGGAATGCGTGACATGTTGTTACGCTTAGGTTTTAGCTACACACGTCCGACTTACTCATTAGCGAGAGCTAGTCAAGAAAAACAAGAGGGATTTAGACAGGAATTTGAACAATTAAAAAATTTTGATTCGTGGAGAGATTGATCATTTATTGTTTCAAGATGAAAGTTCCATTAGAGATTATCAATCATTAGTCAATAATTGGTTTCCCAAAGGAAAACAACGGATCATTCCTACTTACGGAAATAATAAAAGTGTCAAATTAATAGGAATCCTTAACTATGAGACAGGTCACGTTTATGTTCAAGAAGAAGAACGTTACACAGCTGAGATTTTTCTTAAATTCTTAAACAATGTTTTAAAGGAATATCCAAGTGGAAAGATTGTTTTGATTTTAGATAATGCAAGAATTCATCACGCTAAAGTCATACAACCTTTTTTAAACGAACACAAAAATAGATTAAGGTTAGTCTTTTTACCACCTTATAGTCCTGAATTAAACTTAATTGAAGGATTATGGAAATGGTTAAAACAATCTGTGATTCATAATGTCTTTTATAAAAATATAAATGAGATTAGAAACGCTGTTCAAGGATTTATTCAACATATCAATGAAAGACCTTCAGAAGTGATCCAAAGACTCTGCGAAAAAAATGTGAAAAACTTATCTGTTTCTATATATATTTCTCATAATAAGGTCAATGATCTTAGCCCACTTGAACACTTTAAAGAGCTTGATTTGTTTGATTATTCTTTTAATCAGATCTCTGATATTAGTAGTGTCAATAATCTAGAGGAAATCCGCTATGGAGATATAAATAGCCAGGCCATCTATCTTCCGTCACAAACTATAAAAAAAGGTGAATCTGTTGTCGTTACTAATCCAATAAAAGCTGAAGATGGAGTTGTTAGAGATATTGTTGTTAATGGTGGAAAATACGATGAATCAACGAATCAAATTATATGGGAAAACATCACAACTAACCAAACCTTATCTTATCAATTTACGAAGACTATTGATTACCCGAAATATGGTGGAATGATTGAGTTTTCAGGAACTGTCTTTGTTGATGTAGTCATTCTAGGAGAACCACCGATTCTGAGTGGAGTTGACGACTTAACTATTCCTTTTGGTGAAGAATTTAATCCTTTACAAGGTGTTCAAGGTTATGATGCTGAAGATGGTGATATTACCGATCAAATTATTGTTGAAGGCAAAGTTGATATTTTCACACCTGGAACATATGAACTCGTTTATCAGGTCACAGATTCGGAAAATCAAACGACGACAGCAACACGTATAATTACGGTTGAATTGCCGGCGTCTAGCATTAATCAAATACCAACTATAGAAGTAAAGGATCGAATTGTTAAAAAAGGAACAAACTTTGATCCGCTTGAAGGTGTTCAAGCTTATGATGTAGAAGATGGAGACATTACGAATCAAATTAAAGTCATTCATAATAATGTGAATACCAATCATGTAGGCACGTATCAAGTCATATATGAAGTGGTGGATAGTCAGGGAGCTAAGGCTACACGCTTGATTACTGTTCAAGTACGCGATATTCCGCAAACTGGGCTGTCACTGTTTAATTAAAAGGACCTCAAATGAGGTCCTGTTTTTGTAGGATATCTTCTATATATTCTCAATCTTCCTTGAACTGTGTTTAACGATATTATAATTTTTTTCTCATAGTCTAGCGAAATGAAGCGATGTGCCACCCCCGTACTAGAAAACTATATAATTATAACAGACTCAATGTCTTCAACTTTCATTTTTCTAATCAAATTAATTCTCTTTTTTAAACCAATACTCAATCTGTAATTTCATTGATTCTTGATGTTCTTCAAATTGTTTAAATCGATGTGCATTTGCACCAGAAGGATGAGGGAACCCTTTTAATATTTGATGCTCATTAATCAAGTTTTTATTTGATAAATAAAGAAGTACTTCTTCAACACCTTTACCAAGTGGGATAATCAAGACATCATCTAATTTAGATAACTCATCCACAAAGTGATCTGTGATATAACGAAGAAGTATAGGCGTTTTTAATAACTTTGGGGTATGCCCTGTATAATTCTTCCCTTTTACAAAGACAGGGTAGGGGATAAGTGAAACGGTATGTAATAAGTCATCATGTTCATTGAATAACTCATTGGCATCTTTTAACCCTAGGTAGTCGTTTAAATTTAATCGATTCAATAAAGCTAATAGATTTTGACGTAAACTTCCACTAAAACGTCCCGCTACCTTACAATGATATTTTATTTCATCTAGTGAAAGGCCTTCTTCAATCCTTATACGAGCTTCTGCTATTGCCGTACTCATTTGCTCAAAGCCAGGTGTAATCCCAACAATGAAAATCTTTGCTTTTGGATTTAAATACTCATTATGGGGAGCATAATAAATTTCAATATCACCATACTTTTCAACCAAAAGTTCAGGAATTAATAATTCATCTTTTGTGTACTTCTTTTTTAGGGGGAGTTGTTTAATCACTTCAATATAATCTTCTAGATGTTGTTTCATTAGTTTAACCTCACATTTTTCGAAATCCTTACTCATATACTTGGGATGGGGAGGGAGTTTCATGTTTAAATTCATTTGGAGAATTCTAATACTTATCAGCACTTCTTATGGTATTTATGGGGGTGTTTATATGGCGGCTGATTAACCAAACTTAGGCTTCTTATTATACTACACCACACAAAGTAACCTTTGGTGCTGTCTCTTCTTTTTATATTTAATGATGACAAATAGAAAAAGACCATGGATAAAAGGTGGGATTACGGCAGCGATTATCGTTACTTTTATATTATACCAATTCATCATCCTTCCTTACTGTTTAAAATATGGCTCAATGCATCAGTTATTTTCTTCAACAGATATTGCTGTTCATTACCTCTCTCCATTTCTTGTAGTGATGGACATGATTTTATTTGATAAGAATCAAGATTACTCTTGGTATATACCATTTCAGTGGTTATTAATTCCCATCATCTATTTCTTTTATATTGTTGGTCGTACATTCTTTCACCGACCTGTTCCAGAACCCGAGCATCCTTATCTTTATTTCTTTTTAGATATTACCGATATTGGGATTCAAAATTTTATCCACAACATTATTGGGATTACGCTCATCTTCTTAGTAGCAGGATACTTCGTTTTAATAATAAATCAAATAAAAGGGGCTGTCTCAAAA
>NZ_JAMQUS010000098.1:0-272 GCF_025594995.1 Turicibacter sp. GALT-G1 | reverse complement strand
CATATTGGGGCGACTGATGGGAATCGAACCCACGAATGTCGGAGCCACAATCCGATGCGTTAACCACTTCGCCACAATCGCCATGGCAGGGGTGGCAGGAATCGAACCCACACTAACGGTTTTGGAGACCGCTGTTCTACCGTTAAACTACACCCCTACTTATTTAATTAATGGTGCCGGAAGCAGGACTTGAACCCGCAACCTACTGATTACAAGTCAGTTGCTCTACCAATTGAGCTATTCCGGCATTTGTTTAATTATGGTGGAGGATG
>NZ_JAMQUS010000097.1:0-5360 GCF_025594995.1 Turicibacter sp. GALT-G1 | reverse complement strand
ATTAATTGTAACCTATCCAAATGCCATTACTTTAACATGAGGTTTTATAGTATCATTACTTTCAATTTCTTCTTTAGTAAACCAATATAATTCTTTGCTTTCTCCCTTTTGTGGTCTAACTTCATTAGAAAATGCTCTTTCAAAATATATAAAATCTATATTCTCAACTTCATGACCTACATTTTCAAGAAGAGTATGCATTGGACTATGTAATTGAATCTCCGTATCGGTGTTAAGTTAGGTTGTAAACTTGCTCATTACTTTTCTCCTTTTCTAATATACTTTTAAAATTATAATTTAATTATAATCTACATCCCCATATTATTCTATATAGTAATGTTCAAATTCAACATAGTTGCTCCAAAACTTCTTAACCTAAAAGAAGAAGGAGCACCCTTAACTGATACTCCTTCTCAAAACTTACTTTATATCCAATTGCTTGTTATCCCTTACCATCTTGCCCATTACCCTAACATCATAATAACTTTCTCAAGTGAATATCAAGAGTTTTCTAAATTAATCCTTAACAGCTAGTTAATCTTTTAAATATTCTATTAATTCTTCTAATTCATTATCATCTTCATTTAATTTATTAAAGTCTTCTAAATCCGTTTTTATATCTTTTTCTACTTCCCTTTTAACATTTAATTCATTGATAATATATCCCATAGAAAATGTTGCTATTGAATAAAATGCATACGGTAATGATGAATTAATGTAATATGTTATTACCACTAATATACTTTTACTTACCACAATCTTACCTGATGCTACAAGTGATAATATATATACATGTGAATTATATATAGTTAATAATGTATATGCTAATATAATTATTGAAATAACATATAGTACTTTACTTATTAAATTTGCATCTTTAAAATGTTTTACTTTCATACTTAATTATTCCTTCCAAAAACTTATTGTTAATAATATAATTTTTATTAATTAATCTGTATTAGTTTTTTATTTTTTAACACAAGTACAACATCCGCTTTTTTAGCTAATTCCTTACTATGAGTAACCACTATTACGCATTTTTCATGTTTATGTGCACTTACTTTTAATATTTCTATAATTTCATCAGCTGTATCACTATCTAAATTTCCTGTTGGCTCATCTGCTAATATTACTGGTGAATCTGTAACAAGTGTTCTTGCAATGGCAACACGCTGTTGCTGCCCCCCTGATAATTGTAATACGTTTCTATTAACTTCATCATCAGTTAATCCTAAATTGTTTAAAATTTTCTTATCTGCCTTAGGATTAACTATCTTTAAATTTTCTAAAGGTGTCATATAATCAATTAAATTATAATTTTGAAAAATTAATGAAATATTGCTTTTTCTATGATTCTCATACCCTTTTACTTTTATATTTTGATTATTATATAATATTTCACCATTTCTAGGTTCATCTAATCCAGCCAGTAATGATAATAATGTTGTTTTTCCTGAACCAGAAACCCCTAAAATAGCATAAAATTTTCCTTTTTCAAATTCCATGCTTATATCATTTAAAACTTTTTTTCCATTTTTATATGAATAATTAACTTTATTTAATGCTAAAATTGACATTTATTTTCCTCCTAGCTCATTTTGGATAATATTTCTTTTGGTTTTAATCTAATTATTGATGCTGATGATGCCATTACTGAAAGTATGATAATAACTGTTCCTATAACATATACATAAATTAATTCTTCAACCTCTACTTTTACATCTATTTCATCTACTGTACGAGTTGCTAAAGAACTATTAACATCATTTCCTAATGAAAATCCTCCAAATCCACTTTGAACGTCTTGAACCGCTTGCTTACTTGCTTGTGCAACTATTGTATTTCCTATATTTTGTGAAATTACCTTACTTGAGAAATATGATCCTCCAAAAGCTAATATACTTATAAGTAATAATTCAATTATATATTGAGAAATAATATTAAACTTTGAAACTCCTATTGAAAGTAATATACCGGTTTCATGAACTCTTCCTTGAATCCAAAATGCTAACACTAATGAAAGTATTATTACTCCAGCTATTATTGCTCCAATTAAAACCATATTTATAATCTTATCTAAAGAATCAAAAGACTTAGATAAAGCTAAAAATGTATCTTCACTTTTTACTATTGTATACTTATTCCAATCAGTAGGAATATCTTTAAATTTTGATGTTACTTTATCTACATCAGTATCTGTATTGAAAGTAGCATTTGTATATTTTACATTTCCATCTGAATATCCATATAAAGTTTTAACAGTATCTACATCAGTTATTAAAAGATTTTCTGGCATTTCTAATTTGTGACCAACTCTTTCAGTGTTACTACTTTCAAAAATACCTACTATTTCAAGATCATAATCATTTTTAGATAAAGTTGATGCATTAAAATCACCAGCACTCTTTTTAGCCTTTATAGTATCTCCAACTTTTAAATTATTTGCTTCTGCTAAAGCCTTATGAATTAATACCTTACCTTTATCAGTAGGCACAATATGTCTACCATCAACAAGCTTTAATGATTTACTTATAAACTTAGTATCATACTCAGAGCTCTTATGTGCTTCTACAGAAAAAAGTTTTTCATATTTATAATCATCATTATATTGAACTGCATTTTTTTCTGGTTTTATATAATTTACATTTTCTAAATCTAAACCAGCTCCTTGAATTGCTGCATCATAATTCTTAACACCTTCTACCTTTGAAACCTTATCAATTAAATTTTCTGGAATTGTTCCTTCAAAATTACCCGCAAAATTAGCTTGTAATTCAAAAGTATTTGCCATATCCTTATTTGAATCTTGTCTTGCTATATTTGCTGCCTTTTTAATTGAAATTCCACTTAAAACTGCCGTTGCTATTCCAAATAATATAAATAACATAATAATACTTTTTATTTTTTTTCTTGTTATATATAATATTGATCTCTTAAATACATTCATATTTATGTCCTCCTTGTTTATTAACTTGAGTACATTCTATCAACCTAATATGAAATATTTATGAAATTAAAAAATTAAATTTATAAAATTCATTAATAATCTTATTAATTATATTATTTTTTATAAAAAAATAAGGATATTATTAATCTAATACCCGTTATTTTTCAACTATTTTATTTTTTATTAAACATGAACAAATTTCAAATATTTAATTAAAATCAACTTCAAAACTCATTCCAGTTAATATTGATTTAAAAGAATAATCTAAATTATACATTTTTAAAATTTGTTGAACTATGTATAATCCTAACCCATTCCCCCCACTACTCTTATTTCTATCAAAATCAACTCTATAAAATGCCTCAAAAATATGTGCTAAATGTTCTTCTGAAATTGGCTTACAATCATTTTCTATAATAAGTTTTTTATCTTTTATATATATTCTTATTTCCTTTCCTTCATCAGTATAATTTACTGCATTAGAAATAATATTAGAAATTGCTTTAGTAAATAATTTTTCATCTACTTTAATATTAAAAGACTCTTTTAAATTCATTTTAATATTAATTTTCTTTGACTTAGCTATTAATTTATATGGTTCTATGTTCTTTTGAACTAAACTACCTAAATCTAATACACTTTCATCTTTTTTATTTATTATATTAAGTTTTGAAGTATCTAAAATTTCCTGAACCATTTTACTTAATTCACTAACTATATCCTTACATTTTTCTAAATATATATAATGATTTTTATATTTTCCTATATCATATAACATATTTTCAATCATTATATTCATACTCATTAGTGGTGTCTTAAGTTCATGTGATGCGCTTCTTAAAAAATCCACCTTTATTTTTTCAGATTCACTTACATTTTTTATTTCCTCTTCCAATGATACAATTGTATTTAATAAATTATCATATAAACTATTTACATTAGCTGCTAATATTCCTATTTCATCTTCAGTTTCTACCTTACAAAAGGCTTCTTTATTTAAATTCTCCATTTTTTTTGTAACATCACAAATTTCTTTTATTGGAGTTGTAATTTTTCTTGCATATATATATGATGCAATAAGTGCTATAAGCAAGCTTATAAAAATAGAATATGGAAGTATTTTTAATATAACATCTCTTGTTTCTGTAAATGATTCTAAATCCATTACTATTTTAGCACTTCCATTTACATCATTACTTTTTTTAAAGTCCCTACTTTTTATTATTGATAAATTATTTATATTAATATATTGACCGAATATTTCTCCATTTTCATCATCAAAACTTTCTATAATATTTTCACCACTTAAATTAGGAATTATTAAAGAGTTTTCTGTAATTTCCTCTTCATTAACATATATATCTACTTTGTGCAAACCTTGAAATACCCTTTTTTCATCTCCTATAGTAAGTAAAACTTGAATATTATATTTTTCAGCAAAATTCTTTGCTATCTTAAATGATTCCTCATTATCAGATTTACTTACTTGTTCAATTAAAGCTTCAATAATTTTATCAGCTTCCTTTTGTTTATTATTCACATATACCTTGGGTAATGCTAAATAAATTAAAACATTTGAAATTAAAATTATTAAACTTATTATCCCCATGGTAAATATATATGTTTTTGAAAATAGCTTTAACTTATTCATCATTGCTCCTCAAATTTATATCCAATTCCCTTAACTGTTACTATACAATCTAATAACAACTTTTTTCTTATATTTTTAATATATACATCAATGACCCTATCATTTGGTGCTTCTTCAATCCTCCATAAATTATCTAAGATTTGTGCTCTTGTTAAAACCTTTCCCTCATACTTTAATAATAACTCTATTAATTTTATTTCCTTAGGTTTTAAATCAATATTTTCGCCATTCTTTCTTGCTGAATATCCTTCAAAATCAATTTCTATATCTCCATAACACCACTTTTTATTTTCACTAACTTTTACTCCTCTTCTAAGAAGTGCTTCTATTCTTTTATGTAAAACTATTATTGAAAATGGCTTTGTAATATAATCATCTGCCTCTTCATCAAAACTCATAATTTGGGTATAATCATCACTCATTGCTGTTAACATAATTACTGGAACATTGCTTTCTTGTCTAATTTTATTTAAAACAACAAATCCGTTAGCCTTTGGAAGCATTATATCTAAAATTACTAAATCAATTTTATTATTCTTAAATAATTCTATTGCTTGCATTCCATCTTCTGCACTTATAACGCTATATCCAACCTCTGCTAGATATTCACTTACGCCTTCCCTTATTTCTTTTTCATCTTCAACAATTAATATATTAATTTTCATTTATATTTCCCTCCATTTTATATAATATATATCAAAATGAATTTATTTTATAAATACATAATAACATAAAGTTTCAATTATAAACAAAATAGTTAAA
>NZ_JAMQUS010000096.1:0-1603 GCF_025594995.1 Turicibacter sp. GALT-G1 | reverse complement strand
TCCCGTCTGGACCGCCATTTGAATAGTACTTAATTCTCCGTATGGAGTTTTTTTAATTTATATTGATATATGTCAGACTAGTAATAAGTACTAGTCTTTTTTTATTTATTGAGTATTCAAAACTTTAGAATATCTAATTCTATAGATAAGTACTCTTATTTTTCTGTGTATTTCTAGCTGGCACTATTTTGTCTCTATTTGCCTATTTTTCGAAAAAGTGTTATGATGAATAATATTGAGTCATGAATAGGAGGAATCATCAAATGAAAAAGCAAGCAGCATTAGAGTTAATCGACTTTTTATATGAAAGTCCGACTGCTTTTCATAGTGTTTTAAAAACAGAATCATATTTAACTGAACATGGTTATGTTGAATTAAAGGAAGCTGATCAATGGGCTTTAGAATCTAAAGGAAAATATTATGTAAAGAAAAATGATTCAGCATTAATTGCTTTTGAAATTGGAACTGGTGATGTCATCGAACATGGAGTTCGTATGATTGGTGCCCATACTGATTCACCTGGATTTAGAATTAAAGCAAAATCAGAAATGGTAATTGAAGGATCTTATTTAAAATTAAATACTGAAGGTTATGGTGGACCTCTTTTATATACATGGTTTGATCGTCCTTTAGGGTTAGCTGGTAAGGTAACATTAAAAGGGGAAACACCATTTAAACCAGTTACTAGATTAGTAAATATTAATAAGCCATTATTAATTATTCCAAGTTTAGCTATTCATATGAATCGTTCTGTAAATGAGGGATTTGAGGTTAATAAACAAAAGGATACTTTACCTTTATTAGGATTAGTAAATGAACATTTTGAAAAAGATAACTATTTAGTCAAATTATTAGCTAATGAGTTAGAAGTTGATTATAAAGAGATTATGGGGTTTGAATTAAGCCTATATGAATATGAAAAAGGATGCTTAGTAGGTGTAAATGAAGAGCTTATCTCATGTGGCGGTCTAGATGATATGTGGATGGTTTATGCTGGAGTTAAAGCATTAGTTGAAAGTAATGAAACTGCTGCAACGAAAATGATGATCTGTATGGATAATGAGGAAATTGGAAGCTTAACTGCACAAGGGGCTAACTCAAACTTCATTCCAAATATCATTGAACGAGTAACATTAGCGTTAGGAAAAGACCGTGAGGGAATGCATCGTACTTTAGCAAATTCAGTTATGATTTCAGCTGACTTAGCACATGCGGTTCATCCTAATGTATCTGAAAAACATGATCCGACACATCGTCCAGTATTAGGGAAAGGACCAGTACTTAAAATTGCTGCTTCTGGTTCATATAGTACAGATAGCCATTGTATGGCAATTTTTGAAGGATTATGTCAAACAGCCGAAGTACCATATCAAAAATTCTATAATCGTTCAGATGTACGTGGTGGAACAACAATTGGTCCAGTTACATCATCAATTTTAACGATTCCGGTTATGGATATGGGGGCTCCTTTACTTGGGATGCACTCAATTCGTGAATTAGCTTCAGTTGAAGATCACGATTTTACGGTTAAATTATTTACAACATTCTTTGGATTATAAAAAATACTCGACCTTTTGGTCGAGTATTTTTTTATGTGCGCCCG
>NZ_JAMQUS010000095.1:0-3868 GCF_025594995.1 Turicibacter sp. GALT-G1 | reverse complement strand
GTAGTTTTGCACATTAATAGTTGTAATAAAAGAGTTGTATAGTAAATAATCAAATTATACCGAAAGTAAAGGCTTACTATAAAATCAAAAAAAAGCAGTTAATAACTGCTTTTTTTTTGATATCATTAATTATTAATTAAAGAAATAGTTTCATCTAATAATACTTGATTTTCTTCATGAGTATAACTATTTTCATCAACACTATTCCAAATTTGTTTTTGAACAACAATTCTTAAATTGCTACTGTCTGCCTCTAAGCTGTTATAAATAAAATCAAATTGATCGTTATCTCTATTTTTTGCCTGTAAGAAATTAAGCTCTTTTCCATCTTCATCAAAAATTAAAACATCATAGCGGTCACTATCTTTTGGAAGACTCACATTAACAATTGTATTAAATGGTGTTATTGAAATTTCATTAACTTGAATATTGTTTTCTTTAACTTCATCTAATTTAATTGTTTTATTTAATTCTTGGTTCACCGTCACAGGAATCTTGAATTCCCATGTTCCTTTTATTACATCTGATTTATCATCAGCCAAAACACCAAAATTCTCAATCGAACTAATTTTGGTTTGGAAAGTAAATTCATTCGGAATTTCAGTTTTGAATGAACTTAAATCAAACTTTTGCACTCCAATAAAGGTATGATCATCAATAAATTTCCCCTCTAACCCAGCAAAACCAGTCGAATCTAATTCATCTTTTGAAAAACTAACAGATGAATCACGATCTTCAATTAATAATTGGTTCATATCTAATGAATCATCATTATTCCAAGATGTATAAGTGAATGGACTTTCGTTTTCAATGGTATAAGTTACATATAAAAATTCTCCATCAGATAAAACTTCCGATAAAGTAATTCCTACACCATTAGAAGTTACTGTTTCATTAATAGACGTTGCATATTGCGAATAGTTTCCTGGAGAATAAATATTTTCTTCAATTGCTTTAAAAACATTACCGACTAAAGGTAGTTTTGATGCCATTGCTGGATTAGAAATGCCAACTCCTAAAACTACCGCTAAACTTGCAGCTATTACTCCTAATGTCTTTTTTGATTTTGGATAATGTCTTACTGTTTGATTTCTTTGTTTTTCAACCATTGCTTTACGAACTCCTTCCTCAATTACAAAGTCGATATTCTGTGGAATTGGAATATCGTTAAATTTTTTATTACTCATTCAATTCACCCTCCTTTAAAATTTGACGCAATTCATCCTTAGCACGTTTTAAATGACTTTTCACAGTATTGATTGGCAGTTCCATAATACTTGAAATTTCATTTATGCTTAAGTCATTAAAGTACTTCAATACAATAACCGTTTTATAATCCTCTCTTAAACAATCAATTGCATCATACAAATCTAACTTATCCTCAATGTGTAGAGATGAGTGTTGAGGCTTCTCAGGAACTCCGTTTTTCAGATAAACAATTTTACTTTCTTTTTGAATGTAATTTATAGAAACATTAATTAAAATTTTAGTGATCCATGTCTTGAAAAATTTTGGTTTTTTTAGTTTTTCAATGTTTAATAAAGCTCTATAAACACATTCTTGTAAAATATCTAATGCTTTTTGTTCATCTTTTACATAACTAAACGCAATCTTATAAAGATAGGTTTTATAGATTTTCATTAATTCAGTAAAAGACTCTGCATCTCCATTAATAGCTTTTTTAATAAGAAATGTTTCGGAGTTTTCATCAGATAATGCTTGATAAGATACATTCATTAGCGCCTCCATAATGCCCTCCTTTTTTGTTTTCTCAACTATTAGACAAGGCATGAAGCTAAAAAGTTGCAAAACAATGTTTATTTTTTATTTTCTTACGATTAGAAAAAAGTGATAGCATCATTTATGAATAGTTTATTATGTAAGTAAAAAGTTTTAAACAACTAAAATTTAGACAAAATGTTAAATCTATTATTTTTTTAAACTTCAATGAACTTTAAAAAAAGAGATAAAAAAATGCAGGTTAACTACCTGCATTTTTAAGTTGTTTTAATATTGAATTTTGATATTAAATTCTCAATGATATTTTATTAGAAAAACTATAGAGAATTTAGTTGTAATTTGGGAAGTAAAAATTCATGTAATTTCATAAAAACTCTCCCAAAACTGAAACCGATGCTTTTTATTAAGTCCTTCTTTTTGATGGGTTATATGATGCATTAGGTGAGATAAAAAGATTGAATTTTAGTCATCCCTAACCAATCTTATTATTAACTACGTTCTTCTGTTTCCATATCGAACAGGTGCATCTGATTAAGATTGATATACATATCGATTTCATTTCCAATAACAACAGACATTCGATGTTTATCCTTTGTCACAATCTCAGTCAGAAAGTTCATTTGTGGGCTCCCAATGAAGCTAGCCACAAATTTATTTTTAGGATAGTTATAAATATTTTGATTCGTCTTAACTTATTGAATAACTCCTTTATCTTACTATAAAGAAGCTCCTACATTTTTATCAAAGGTAACTATTGTCACATGAGTTTCACATCTATTTCCTTTATTAACTCTTTTCATCATACATCCCAAGTTAATTGTTTATAAATATTTCATATTTATTATAAAAATCAAGTTTATGGTAAATAATAAAAATAATTGAATATTTTATAATAAACGAAAGGATGGAGTTAATGGCATTCGATAAAATTATCCTTAAAAATTTACTTAAAAATTTCAATAGCGTTCCCTTCACTGTTCAATTTTGGGATGATGAGGTTTTTACAATTGGTGAGGGATCACCGGTCTTTAAAGTGTTTATTCGTGAACCAATTAATCAAAAAAATCTATTAACAAGTACCTCTTTAGCACTTGGTGAAGCCTATATGGATAAAAAAATTGAGATTGAAGGTGACCTTTATACAGCGCTAGATGCCATCTTAAAGCATATTGATCACTTCACGACAGATTTTAAGGCCCTTCCTAAATTATTTCATAATAGTACAGCAAAAGCTAAGCAAAAAGAAGAGGTTTCCTCTCACTATGATATTGGAAATGATTTTTATAAACTTTGGCTCGATGATACACTTTGTTATTCATGTGCTTATTTCAAACATGAAGATGAGTCATTACATCAAGCACAACTTAATAAAATCGATCATCTTCTTGCCAAGCTTCAATTAAAAGAAGGTGAATCCCTACTCGATATCGGTTGCGGTTGGGGATGTCTTTTAATTACAGCAGCCAAAAAATATAAAGTTAAAGGTGTTGGAATTACACTGAGCCAAGAGCAATTCGATGAATTCTCTAAACGTATTAAAAACGAACAACTCGAAGATTACTTAACAGTCAAATTAATGGATTATCGTGATCTTGAGCACTCTAACTTACAATTTGATAAAGTTGTTAGTGTTGGGATGCTTGAGCATGTTGGACGTACAAATTACGATCTATTCTTAAAAAACGTCAATGCTGTTTTAAAACCGGAAGGAATTTTCGTTCTTCACTATATTAGTGGGGTTAAAGAAGGTGAGGGAGATGCATGGATTCGAAAATATATCTTCCCTGGTGGAACCATTCCATCTTTACGCGAAATCATCTCTTTGTCTGCTGACTATAACTTCCATATCATAGATGTTGAAAACTTACGTCCTCACTATCGTATGACACTTCTTCATTGGTACAAAAACTTCGAAGATCATATTGATGAAATTAGCAAAAAATTCGATGAACGCTTTATTCGAATGTGGCGAATGTACTTATGTTCTTGTGCTGCCTCATTTAATAATGGTGTCATTGATCTTCACCAAATTGTATTTACTAAAGGAGTAAATAATCATCTTCCACTCACACGGGATTACTTATATGAGAAGTAATCTTATAAATAAGAAGGGGCTGTCTCAAAATAG
>NZ_JAMQUS010000094.1:0-11278 GCF_025594995.1 Turicibacter sp. GALT-G1 | reverse complement strand
CGCTACTTGGACGTACTCGGGACTTTAACCCGTTAGATAATACCCATGCCGGGCGCACATAAAAAATAAAAGACCATCATGGTCTTTTATTTTTCAACTTCCTCTCTTGTCGGAATTGATGATGAGGATCCTTTACGAGTAACTGTAATCGATGAGGCACGAGAAGCTAACTTTAAAGTCTCTTCCATATCTAATCCACGAACGAGCCCTGAAATAAAATACCCGATAAATGTATCGCCAGCTGCCGTTGTATCAACTGCCTCCACCTTATATGCTGGTTGCTCAATCATTACATCCTGATAAGTATATAAAACACCTTTACTCCCTCGAGTTAATAAGATATGGGTATTTGGATAATTTACTTTTAAGGCCTCTAACACTTTGAAATCATTTGTCTCTTTTGTTAAATCTTGTCCTTCAATCTCATTTAAAATTAAATAATCTACAAGGTGTAATGGAATATCTTTAATTTGTTCATTAAATGGTGCTGGATTAATAGCGATTTGAAGTCCACGTTCATAAGCTTTCTTCACAATTAACGGCATCTCATTAACTTCATTTTGAAGTAATAATAAATCTCCTGATTCAAAGTGGTTTAAAATTTCATCAATTCGTGTTTCATTAAACTGATGGTTCGCACCTGGATAAACAAGAATACAGTTTTCTCCATGAGCATCAATTTGTATAATCGCATGACCACTTGGTCCTTCTACTTCGTATAAATAATCGGTCTTAGCTCCATGTATTTCTAAGGCCTGACGAAGAATCATCCCATCTTTTCCAATTAATCCTGCATGATAAACTTCCACGCCTGCTTTAGCTAAGGAAATCGATTGGTTTAATCCTTTTCCACCACTAACGATTTCTAAATTATGAACCGTTTGGGTTTCACCAGGTCGCACCATGTGATCCACCTCATAGATATAATCAATATTACATGAACCAATATTTAAAACTTTCATTTTTTCACTTCCTATATTAGCGACATATTCGTTTCATTGTAGCAGTTGAAACAATACTCCATCATATCAATTATAAAGGCCTCATCGTTTATTAATCAATAACTTTTACCAACTATTATGCACGTAAAAAGCACTGATTTTTCAGTGCTTTTTAGATTATTTATTAAACGTTAAAATGACTTTAAATAAGTCTCCATCAATGTGAATATCTAATGTTCCACCTTGAAGTTCAACAAAGCTTTTTGCAATCGCAAGACCAAGTCCTGAACCTTCCGTATGACGGGCTTGATCACCGCGTACAAAGCGTTCTGTTAACTCATCAACGTCTACATTGATTTCATTGGCCGACATGTTTCTAAATATAATTTGAACCGATTGTTCTAAATCAACAATATCAATATAGGCACGTGTATGTGGCATTGCATATTTTGTCATATTTAAAATCAAATTATCAAAAACGCGGAACGTACGCTCGCTATCAAGCATCAATAGTACTTTATGCTCTGGGAAGTTGCGACGAATCATTAAGTTAGCTGCATCAATTTTATCTTCGAGTTCAAGTAAAGTTTGTTTCATTAAAGAAATTACTTCTACTTCTTGAAGATTCATTGTAATGTTCCCGCTACTTGCTTTACTCATCTCAAATAAATCTTCAATTAATATTTTTAAACGTTGCGCTTTTTGATCAAGTGTTTCTAAATATTGTGCTCGCTTTTCTTTGTCTAAATCTTCATCTTTTAATAAATCGGTGTATGTGATAATAGACGTTAAAGGTGTTTTCAAATCATGCGAAACGTTCGCGATTAAATCTGTTTTCATTCGCTGACTGCGCACTTCAGCCTCAACTGCCTTTTTGAATCCACCTTGAATATGCATCACTTCCTCTTTAAACGCATTGAAGATTCCAAGATCTTCATCAATTTCAACCTCAAGATTTCCCTCTGCTAATTGTTCAGTCATTTCAAATAATTGTACATAATCTTTTTGCGTCTTCATGAGGTATTTGCGAAGTAGCACATATAAAACAATACTGTAAATAAATACTCCTATAATTCCGAAGAACCACCCTAAACAGAATAATGATAGTAGGATACATTGAATGCCTACTAAGAAGAATAATTTCTTTGTATTTTTCTCTTTCAAATCGACTTTTAAGAACTTTCTTAATTTTCTAAATAAGAAGCGGCATCCACGGTACGTCCAACAGCTTTCTGTAAACGTCACTTTCCATCCTTGTTTAAATAAGTTTTTAACATATAAGCAAAGAACGTAAATCCAAGCTAATGCTAAGAACCAAACAAAAATATTCAATATCATCATACTGATATCAACCATGTCATAAGTCATATAAATATGTAAGAGATCTGTAAATTCTGAGTTTAGTGTACTAAATACTAGACTTGGTAACATTTCAATAAAAATTGCAAACGGAAGGGTTGCGGTTAGTAATAGTGTCTCAACTGGCCAGCTTAAAATACAATTAACTAATTTACTTTTGCTAATTACTTTGACTGGAATAAAACAACTAAAGATAAAAACCAATCCAATTACCATTAAACTTATTGGTATTAATGCCTCCTGTATCCCCCAGTAAGAATAATACTCCTGTGAACGTGAAATCTCATCATAGTGCAATAAGACTTTAGGCACAGCATAAACAATTGTCATATTTTTAATCGGATGAACTGGAATATTATCGTAGTTTTGTAATAGTTTTATGTCTTCTAAATAGCCTTTAACTTCTTGTTTAGGATCAATGACAAGTGAATCGTATTTTGAATGTTTCATAAAATCAGCACCAGACAACTGATTAACTTTTAAGTTCCCCACCGCATCGTATTCTAAAATAACATAGTATTGATATTGCTCTTCAACTTGACTATTTGTTGAAGACATTAGCAAGGATTCTAATGATTCATCGCCTATTTTTTCCTTCGTCTCATGCACCATCGCAAAATAATATAAGTTTGGTAAATTATAATCCACATAATTGTGCACAAAAATATTTTTTAGATTTTCTAAACCTTTATTTAAAACCGGGTTAATGATAGCTAATTGCTCATTTTCTGATAAATTAGTGAATTGTTGTTTGGTCATTTGTTCAATCTTAGAAGTAGATGGGCAAATAGGTTGTGTATTTGTAGAAACCGACTCTTTAAATAAGTTAGACGTCTCCGTCTCTCCATCGTCTACCTGACACGTATTATATTCATCATAAATATAACCAGGAGCTTGTAAAATTTGAAAGATTTCCAATCGATCTTCAACAGATTCTAATGGAAAAATATCTTCTAATGCCAAGCTTTTCCCATCTTTACTTTGTACTAATTGTTCAAAATAAAGTTGATAATTTCGCGCATTCATCTTTTCATAAAAATCATAATCTTCAAAATAGCTATAACTTCTTAGCTTAGAAATATCATTAATATTATGATAATTGACATAGACTCCAACTGATAAAAATAATAAAAATAAACAGGAAATCACTGAAATAAAAATTTTACTGTTTTTCAATTTTGTAGCCAACGCCCCACACCACCTTTAAATATTTTGGATTTTTTGGATTAATTTCAATTTTTTCTCGAATGTTACGAATATGAACCATGATCGTGTCTGTATTCACCGCATTTTCATTCCAAATGCGTTCATAAATCTCCTCAGCAGGAAAGACCCTTCCCGGATGCTTCATAAGTAAATTTAAAATTTTGTACTCGATTGGTGTTAATTTTACTGGTATTTCATCTACTGTAAATTCTTTTGTTTCAGTATTCATCTCAAGTCCCCCAATTGTCATAAGATGATGATTTTCTTCTTGTTTAATTGTAGAAAATCTTTTATAGCGTCTAAGCTGAGAGTTAACGCGTGCTAATAATTCAAGTGGACGAAAAGGTTTAGTGACATAATCATCAGCTCCCATATTTAACCCCATAATCTGATCCACCTCTTCTGATTTAGCAGATAACATAATGACTGGGAAGTGATAATTCTCTCTTAATTTCATTGTAAATGTAATCCCATCCATCTTCGGCATCATCACATCGACAATCGCTAAATCAATAACAGTTGATTCAACAATCTCTAATGCTTCAATACCATTTCCCGCAATACTTACTTTATACCCCTGATTACTTAAATACGCTTCAATGGCAACTGCGATATCTCTTTCATCTTCAACGATTAAAATATGTGATTGATTCATAACATCCATCTCCCTAAGCTGATATTTTCTACTATTATACCATTTAGGAACAACTCACCCCACTCTCTTTGTTTTCATGACACTATCTTAACCATAACACCTAAAGAAATAGTCTAAATAAAACTTAAGATTTTCTAAAGAAATGAAAAAGGATATCTTCATAAACTGAAGACATCCTTTTAACATTTTTTATTTTTTAGATTTTAAAGCACGCGTACTATTCATAACCGCTAGAATTGTCACACCAACATCGGCAAAAACTGCCGCCCACATGGTTGCTAGTCCACAAGCAACTAAAATCATGACTAAGATTTTAACGCCTAAGGCAAAGATAATATTTTGATATAAAATCATACTTGTTTGTTTGGCTTTGTTAATCGCTTTAACTAATGCCATTGGATCATCTTCCATTAAAACGACATCAGCTGCTTCAATCGCTGCATCTGAGCCGATACCACCCATGGCAACACCAATATCAGCACGGGCAAGAACGGGTGCATCATTCATTCCATCCCCAACAAAGACTATATTTTTATCTTTTGTTTTATGTGCTAATATCTCTTCGACATGTTCAACTTTTTGATGAGGTAATAAACCAGCATAAACTTCATCTACACCAAGCTCTGCTGCCACTTTTTTAGCAACGCCTTCGTGATCACCCGTCAACATCACCACTTTTGAAACACCAAGTTGTTTTAATTTTGCAATGGCTGCTTTTGAATTTTCTTTGATTTCATCTGCAATCACCATATAACCAACATAAATTTGATCAACAGCCATATGAATAATCGTTCCGACAGCATCAACATTAGCTGTACCTATATTCGCACGTTGCATCAGTTTTGCATTTCCGATAAGTACTTCTTTATCGCCAACAAATACTTTTACCCCATGTCCTGCTATTTCTTCATATTGTGATAAAACCGTTGTATCTATCACTTGAGTATAAGCATCGACAATTGATTTTGCAATTGGGTGCGTTGACTGACTCTCTGCATAAGCTGCTAATTCAATGAACTCTGCTTCATTCATATTCACAGGTTTGATTTGGCTTACTTTAAATACCCCTTTTGTTAATGTTCCTGTTTTATCAAATACCACCGTTTCAACATGATTTAAAGCTTCTAAGTAGTTTCCACCTTTAACTAACACCCCTTGTTTGGATGCGCCACCAAGACCAGCAAAGAATCCAAGTGGAATAGAAACAACTAAAGCACAAGGACAAGACACGACTAAGAAACTAAGCGAGCGATATAGCCAAGTTGAGAAATTCACTTGGAATACGAATGGAGGGATGATGGCAATAAGCACCGCTAATAAAACAACAATCGGTGTATAGACACGAGCGAATTTCGTAATAAATTTTTCAGTTTGTGCTTTCTTAGATGAAGCATTTTCGACTAATTCTAGAATACGCGCGACTGTTGACTCTCCCGCTACTTTAGTGACACGAACTTTAACTAACGCATTCGTATTAATACATCCGGCTAAAATTTCTTCTCCTACAGAAATAAGACGTGGTATTGATTCACCTGTTAACGCTGATGTATCTAAATAACATTCTCCTTCAATGATTTCCCCATCAAGTGGAACACGTTCACCAGGTTTAATCACAATCAAATCACCAATTGAAACAGCTTCTGGGGCAACTTCTTTTGTTCCTGATTCAGTGACTAAGTTCGCATGATCGGCACGAATATCAAGTAGACTACTAATAGATTTACGTGAACGATTAACGGCATAACTTTGGAATAGTTCACCGATTTCATAAAATAACATCACGGCAATTGCCTCTGGATACTCACCAATGGCGAATGCTCCCACTGTTGCCACCATCATTAAAAAGTTTTCATCAAAGATTTCACCACGCGTAATGTTACGAAAGGCGGTTAATAATACTTTTCCACCAATCAATAAATAGCTGACTCCATATAAAACAACTTCTAATATCCCTACTGGTTTAAAGGTATGAATAGCTAAGAAAATAATGACACCAAGTAATAACCAAGCATTTTCTTTAATAAAACTAAACACTTTCGATGAAGATTCATTATCTAACGTTTTATGAGAATGTTCATGACTATGTCCTGCTTGACCATGATGAGACTCTGTATGTGAAGAACAACTTCCTCCACAACAGCTACTTTTATGAACGACCTGTGTTGAGACACGTTCTTCAACAACAACATGTGGCTCTAATTGCTTCACAATACGCTTAATTTCAGTGATGACATCTGTTTTAAGCGCTGATTCTTTTATTAATACTGTTAACTGACTCGTTGAAAAATTGAGATTAGCTTCTTCAACTAATTCTAGACGATTGACACGATCTTCAATTTTATTGGCACAATTGGCACAATCTAAACCAGATAAAGTTAATTTAAATGTTCTATCGTTCCCCATAAGGTTCGCCTCCCATCTATCATATGAATGATTATTCATATATTCATATTATCAGTATATGCTTGAGGGGAATAATTGTCAACTCAATTGCCTACTTAAAATACTACTTTCTTCCTGTCTATATATACAAAGTAAAAAGTACTCTATCTATCTCAATTCACCCTTAATTCTTAAAATACTTTGATAGTGGGTTCCCTACGCTAAATAGTGAGTTTACGAACTCTTAGCTATCCTCCACTGGTAGGGTAAGGCCAAATAGAGTCACGATAAATTTTCTCTCTAGAAATTTATCGTGACTAACATAATTCGTACTGACTCATCATCGTCAAGACTAAATTAAGATCTTCAATTTTTATCTTACCACTGAGATTAATAATAATTCCTTCTTCAGCTAATTGTTTTAAAATGCGATTAATACTTCGGATATTTGATCCTAATTCCTCAACAATTAATACTTTTGGAATACAGTTATTCTTATATTGGCTAACATATTTCCAAATATAAAGTAAGACTTGGTATTTTAATGGATAACTAACTGCCGATCGCATCTTAATACCTGTATTAATCAATTTTTCAGCTAATTGTCTGACAATATATAATGAAATATTGAAGTCATGTTCCATCCATTTCAAAAAATGCTCACGTTTAATCACATACATTTCCCCATCTTCCATCGCTTCTACAAAACAAATCACTACACTATCAGTGAACACTTCAACATCACCAAGCAATCCTCCTGCTTCGTAAATTCGCATTAAATGTTTTGCCCCATTTTCTGATAAGGAATAGGTCTTCAGCTTTCCGCTCTTTAAAATAATAATCGAATCTAGCCGATCCTCTGCATTTAAAATAATCTCCTCTTTTCGAAATGATTTCACTTCATACTTACCTCTTAAAAATGAACTCGTTTCGAGTTCTTTCATCAATAATGACACGTCCTGCCTCCTTCTTAAACTAAACTGGACAAATGTCCTCGCTCCTTAAGATTTATTTTGTTATTATAGTCTACAATATTAATCTAAACAAGGAGTGTTAATTTTGAACGATTCATTACAAACATCCCCTATTCACAAATTATTACTAAAATATTGTATCCCAGCCATCGTCAGCATGATGACTGTTTCACTCTACAATACGGTTGATCGTGTTTTCATTGGTCACATTCCTGATATTGGGTCACTCGCTTTAACCAGCCTCGGAACAGTGATGCCATTTATTACGATTATTTTAGCTTGTGAGCTTTTAATTACTTATGGAGCCATTGCTAATCTTTCAATTAAACTAGGAGAGAAAAATCAACTAATGGCAGAAAAAATATTAAATCAAGTCCCTGGTCTTGGAGTAATGATAAGTTTACTTCTCATGATTATCTTCTTTATCTTTAAAACACCACTTCTAGAACTCTTTGGAGCAAATAAAATCATCTTACCACTAGCATCAGAATATTTAAATGTGATGATTCTCGGAATCCCATTCTATATTATTGGTTTTTCTTTAATGGCTACGATTCGATCAGAGGGTAACCCAAAAAGAGCAGCTCTCATTCTAATAATGAGTTGTGTCATTAACATTGTTCTAGATCCTATCTTTATCTTTGGGCTAGGATTAGGAATTAAGGGGGCTGCTATTGCTACCGTCCTCTCCTATCTTGCTGTTTTTATTTATGTCTTTTACTACTATAGTATTGGAAAGTCAAATTTAAAGTTAAAATGGACTTACTTAAAACCTGAATTATCACTTATCAAGCCTATCTTACTATTTGGGTTATCTACTTCTCTTGTTCAGTTAATAACAGCTTTAATTCAAGTTTTATTTAATCGTTCATTAGCCTATTACGGTACACCTTTATCGATCGGTGCGTTTACGACGGTAACAACGATTACAAATTTAGCCCTAATGCCTGCTGTTGGAATTAATCAAGGGTCAGTTCCTATTATCGGTTATAACTACGGTCAGAAACGTTATGATCGTGTAAAATTAACATTTATTCAAGGAACTTTAGCAGCAACTGTTATTTTTACGATTGGATTTATTTTAATTCAACTAATTCCAGACATTTTAATTCGTTTCTTTAATTCAGATGACTCACTGCTACCCTCTACAACTGAGGGACTTAAACTTTACTTATTTAGTCTGCCCCTTTGTGCGTTAACAACAACCGCACCAAACTTCTTTCAAGCAATTGGACAATCTAAACTTTCGATTTGGCTTGTTATTCTTAGACAGATTATCTTACTAATTCCACTAATTTTAATTTTACCCAAATTTATAGGGTTAAATGGGGTCTGGTTAGCACAACCTATTACTGATTTAATGATTGCCATCATTTCTTTCTATCTAATTAGAAAGGAGTTTAAGCGATACTCAAGTGTTTAAGGAGTGACCCTTTGAATGTTCGATAAATTAAAAATCAATAAAAAATATCTTAATATAGGTCTAATTACGCTAATGATTGGAGTCCTTTTACTGTTCGTTTATCAAGTCTCCCGTCATTCAGTCGATATCTTTCTATTTTTTAAAAATTTATTTTTTAATTTTTTAGCTGTCATTTCTCCAATTATATACGCCTTTATTATTTCTTATATTTTATATCGTCCCCTATTATTTATCGAACATTACTTTAAAAAACTATGGGATAGATGGACAAAGGTTAGCTTATCATCTAAGACCTATCGCTTAATCAGCCTTCTTATCCTTGTCATTATAGTATTTGGAACAATTACTTTATTGATAAAATCTATCGTACCACCATTATTCCAAAATCTCCTGACTATTGGAGAAGATATTCCAAATTTTCAAACAATTTTAACAGAATGGCTTTCAAAGTTAGTACCTTACTTTAAATTGATTCATATTACAGAGAATCAAATTCATCAATTAACGACTTATATTACGGGCTTTTTGAGTGGATTTTTAACTAAAATTTTTGCCTCAGGAACAGGGATGGTCACAAATGTTGCTACCTTTTTTATTAATCTTTTTGCGACACTCATCTTAACTTTTTATTTTCTAAAAGATAAGGAGTCCATTTTTATCGCCATTGATAAAATTGCAACTGTGACTCTTTCAATCAATACCAAACTTAAAATAAAGAGATTTCTGAAGGATGTCCATGAAATATTTGGCGGCTTTATTTTAGGTCAACTATTAGATGCTCTGATTGTTGGTATTGCTTCAACGATTCTTCTTTTAATTATTGGGCATCCATTTGCTTTATTAATTGGATTCATCGCTGGTATTACAAACGTGATTCCGTATATTGGTCCTATTATTGGTGCTGTTTTAGCCTTCATCTTAGGATTATTTACAAGTGTTAAGCTGGGACTTTTAGGTGCTCTGTTATTAATTATCTACCAACAGATTGATGGAAACTTTGTACAACCTAAAATTCTTGGGGAAAGCGTCGGACTAGCGCCAGTATGGATTTTCATGGCGATTTTAATTGGAGGAAATTACTTAGGTGCTTTTGGGATGATTTTAGCAGTTCCGATTGTCGCCTTACTAAAACTTTACATTGAAAGACGTCTTGTTAAACTTCAGGGTAAGAATTAAATTCCCTATCAAAAAGGCTACCAAATGGCAGCCTTTTCATTTAAATAATCTGAAATATATGACTTTAAGACAATTGTTTCTCTTCATTCGTCAATTGGAAAATGAAACATTTTTATTTATTTTTTTCACAAATTCCGTTATAATTACTGTGAGGAAGAGAAGACTAAGCAAGAATTTGCAGAGTTCTCAATCCAATAATTTAATAATACAATGGAGGTAACAACATGTTAGTTTCTGCTAAAGATATGTTACAAAAAGCCTATGAAGGTAAATACGCTGTTGGTCAATTCAACATCAACAACTTAGAGTGGACTAAAGCTATCTTATTAACTGCTCAAGAAAACAACTCACCAGTTATCTTAGGTGTTTCTGAAGGTGCTGCAAAATATATGTGCGGTTACGAAACAATCGTAGGTATGGTTAACGGAATGATGAAAGAATTAAACATCACTGTTCCTGTTGCATTACACTTAGACCACGGAAGCTACCAAGGTGCTTTAGACGCTATGGCAGCTGGATTCTCTTCAATCATGTTCGATGGTTCTCACTATGCAATCGAAGAGAACATCGCTAAAACAACTGAAATGGTTAAATTAACTGCTGAAAAAGGATTATCTTTAGAAGCTGAAGTTGGATCAATCGGTGGAGAAGAAGACGGTGTAGTTGGTAAAGGTGAAGTTGCTGACCCAGCTGAATGTAAACAAATCGCTGACTTAGGAGTAACTATGTTAGCTGCTGGTATCGGAAATATCCACGGTAAATACCCAGAAAACTGGGCTGGATTAGCATTCGATGCTTTAGAAGCAATCAACGCTTCAACTGGAAATACTCCATTAGTATTACACGGTGGAACAGGAATCCCAGAAGAAATGATCAAAAAAGCAATCTCTTTAGGTGTTGCTAAAATCAACGTTAACACTGAATGCCAATTAGCATTCCAAGAAGCTACTCGTAAATACATCGAAGCTGGAAAAGATTTAGAAGGTAAAGGATTCGACCCTCGTAAATTATTAAACCCAGGATTCGAAGCGATCAAAGCTACAGTTAAAGAAAAAATGGAATTATTCGGATCAATTAACAAAGCTTAATTATCTGTTCCATCTTAAAAACGTCTACGAAAGGTAGACGTTTTTTTATTTATTCGGTTCTATAATATTTGGTG
>NZ_JAMQUS010000093.1:0-3109 GCF_025594995.1 Turicibacter sp. GALT-G1 | reverse complement strand
CAATTAGGACAAACAAAATAGTTATTCAAAAATATATGCACAATAAAGGGGAGAACTCGATTCTCCTCTTTTTATATTTTTAATAAACTATTTTCAAATAAAAACAAATGTTATGTATTAATTTGTCGAAACTACACATATTAAGATTGTCAGGAGGTGACAAACATGTCAAACCAATCAAATAGCAATAAATTAGTCGTACCAGGAGCACAAGCAGCAATCGATAACATGAAAGCAGAGATTGCTAATGAATTTGGTGTTCAATTAGGAGCAGATACAACAGCTCGTCAAAATGGTTCAGTTGGTGGAGAAATCACTAAACGATTAGTAGCGATGGCTCAACAACAATTAGGACAAACAAAATAATAACACTATTAAAAACTAATCAACACGACTACAAACTACATCAAAACGAAAAAACGATCTTTAAAAGATCGTTTTTTTGTTAAATTAAAAGCATAGGTTATAATAACTGACATGGTATTAAATCTTAGATATAATTATAGAAAAAGGAGGAAATAATATGAATATTTTAATTTATCCAAAATGTACAACATGTAAAAAAGCAGTAAAGTGGTTAAAAGATAACAATGTAGAGGCAGAAATCCGTCATATTGTAGAAGAACCATTATCTAAAGAAGAAATCAAACAATTACATCTAAAATCGGGAGAACCAATTAAAAAGTTCTTTAACACAAGTGGAATGAAATACCGTGAATTAGGCTTAAAAGATAAACTTTCAACTATGAGCGAAGAAGAGTGCTATGAATTATTAGCAAGCGATGGAATGCTAGTAAAACGTCCACTGGCATTCGATAACGAAAAAGTGACGCTAGGATTCAAAGAAGCGGTGTATGAAACATCATGGAAAAAATAAATCAAAACTTAATGAATGTAGACTATGAAAGTCTAAAAGAGATTTGGAAACAGGAGTGCTTAGTGATTACATTAGCCTATACTCCAACATGTGGGACATGTCATGTTGCAAAAAAAATGTTACAAGTAATTAAAGCAGCCATGCCGGATCTTAACATGACACAAATAAACTTAAATTACTATGGGGATATGGCGATTGACCTTGAAATAATGTCAGTGCCTTGCATAATGATTCATAAAAAAGGAAAGTGCGTTGAAAAAATCTATGCATTTGAATCTGTACCATTTTTGTATAAAAAAATAACTTCTTACCTTTAGTCTATGATTGATGCTAATATTTATGGTAAAATAATACATTAATAGGGAAAAATGAAATGTAGGGAAAGAAGGGATGAGAGGTGAATTATCCAGAAATTGGTCAAACAGTTGAAATACATAGTTATAAACATAACTCTAAAATTCATAGAATATGGCATGAAACTACAATTTTAGATATTTCAGATGAAGTTGTAATTGGGGCAAATAATAAAACATTAGTTATGGAAGCTGATGGGAGAACGTGGTATACACGAGAGCCAGCAGTCTGCTATTTCTATACCCAATATTGGTTTAATGTTTTATGTATGCTTCGTAAGGATGGGGTTTACTTCTATTGTAATTTAAGTTCCCCATTTGTTTACGATCAACAAACGATTAAATATATAGATTATGATTTAGATGTAAAAGTTTTTCCGGATTTAAGTTATAGGATTTTAGATGAGGATGAATATCACAAACATAGTAATGAAATGGGATATTCATTAGAGGTTCAAGAAATTATTAAGCAACAATTAGATATTCTTATAAATATGATTGAAACACGACGTGGGCCATTTGCACCTGGTTTTGCAGAACATTGGTACTACGTATATAAGAATCGATTATTGAAAAGGTGAGTGAGAACATGCGTGATCCAAGATTAGAAAAATTAGCTAAAACATTATTAGAGTATTCTAATAAAGTAGAAGCGGGACAACACGTCCTAATTAAAGGAAATATTTTAGCAAAACCATTAATTAAAGAATTAATTAAACATACATATCGTATTGGAGCCTATCCACATACAGAAATCTTAGATGATGAGATTGGTCGTGAATTATCTTTAGGGAATACAGAAGAAAGAATGGAGAAAGTAACTGGATGGAATCTTGAAAAATATAAAGATATTGATGCATTTATTTCCGTGTTTGCAGATGAAAATGATTCAGAATACAGTGATGTACCTACAGAAATTAAAGTTATGCAAGCAAGAGTCGGAAGACCAGTATCCAATTTGATTGTTAATACAAAACAATGGGTTTTATTAAATTATCCAACACCTTCTTTAGCGCAAAAAGCTAAAATGAGTTTGGAGCAATTTGAAGATTTTCTTTTAGATGTATGTCTAGTTGATTACTCAAAGATGAATGAAGCAATGAAGAATCTCAAGGCATTAATGGAAAGAACTGATAAAGTCCATATCACAGGACCAGGTACAGATTTAACTTTTTCAATTAAAGGATTACAAGCAATTCCTTGTGCAGGTGATTGTAATATTCCGGATGGAGAGGTATTTACCGCACCAGTGCGAGAAAGTGTAAATGGTATAATCCAATATAATACCCCAAGTCCATATCAAGGTACTGTCTTTAATAATGTAAAATTAGAGTTTAAAGATGGGAAAATCATAAACGCAACTGCAGATAATGATGTTGAACGATTGAACGAGATCTTTAATACGGATGAAGGGGCACGTTATGTTGGAGAATTTGCAATTGGTGTGAATCCTCTTATTAAACATCCAATGGGAGATATTTTGTTTGATGAAAAGATTGATGGAAGTTTACATTTCACTCCAGGTCAAGCATATGAGGGAGAAGCAGATAATGGAAATCGTTCAGCAATACATTGGGATTTAGTATTAATTCAAAGAGAAGAGTATGGTGGAGGATCAATCTACTTTGATGATGTTCTTATCAGGGAAAATGGTCGATTTGTTTTACCAGAGTTAGAATGCTTAAATCCTGAAAACTTAATTTAAGTAGATCAAGGGCCTACTAGGTCCTTTTATATTTTCAAAAAAATATATTTAAAAGTGTTGACATTGTGAAGTTATGATGATATTATAATCAAGTCGCCAACGACCGATGAAATAAATGTCGAAAACAAAAAAACTTTTAAAAAACGTTTGACAACTTTCGACAGGTATGATATT
>NZ_JAMQUS010000092.1:0-28060 GCF_025594995.1 Turicibacter sp. GALT-G1 | reverse complement strand
TTCAAAAGGGGCACTTACTGGAATTGGGAAGACGTATTTAGCTGCCTTTGATTCACGTGAGTATAGACGTATTTTATTTGTGGCGCATCGTGAGGAAATCTTGAAACAAGCAGAGAAGAGTTTTAAAAATGTTCGTCCCATGAGTGAACGTGGTTTCTTTATCGGGACTCAAAAAGATACGACTAAAGACATTATTTTTGCATCTGTTCAAAGTTTAGGTAAAAATGATAGTTTGAAACTATTTCAACCTGATTACTTCGATTATATCATTGTGGATGAGTTTCATCATGCGGTGGCTCAAAACTATCAAAATATTATTCAATATTTTAAACCAAAATTCCTTTTAGGATTAACCGCAACACCTGAGCGATTAGACAGTAAAGATGTGTTAGCAATTTGTGATTATAATTTAGTTTATGAAGCACCCCTTAAAAAAGCTATTAACCAAGGGTGGTTAGTTCCGTTTAGATATTATGCTATCTTTGATGAAACAGTAAATTATGAGACGATTGACTATCGTAATGGGAAATATCAAACCACTCAACTTGAAGAGGCATTAAGTATTCATAAGCGCGCTGATTTAATTTTCAGTCATTATAAAAAGTATCGTTCAACACGTGCGATGGGATTTTGTATGAGTAAACATCATGCAGAATTTATGGCAGATTACTTTGTGAAGCACGGGGTAAGCGCCTGTGCTGTGTACAGTGGAGATGAAGGAGTTCATAATACGGCAAGAGAAAAAGCATTAAGTAAACTAGTTAAAGGTGAAATTAATGTGATTTTTTCAGTGGATATGTTTAATGAAGGGCTAGATATTGCTTCTTTAGATATGGTCATGATGTTACGTCCAACAGAATCACCAACGATTTTTTTACAACAATTAGGACATGGGTTACGTTTATATAAGGATAAGCACTATTTAAATGTCCTTGATTTTATTGGGAACTATAAAAAAGCAAACTTTTCACCTTATTTAATGACTGGTGCATCAAAGTCACAATTCAAGAAAGCAAGTGATGTCATTAAAGAAGAATCCTTATTACCAGAAGATTGCATCATGGATTTTGATTTCCGCTTAATTGACTTATTTGAGAAAATGGATCGCTCATCAATTAAAATAGAGAAGCTTTTAGTTGAAGAATATGAACGAATCAAAGCCGAGTTAGGTCATCGTCCCTCACGTACTGAGCTATTTACCTATATGGATGAAACGATTTATTTAAATATCAAATCCAAAGCTAAAATCAATCCGTTTAAAAACTACTTAAACTTCTTAAAGAATCAGAATGATTTAAGTGACGAAGAGATAGCCTGGTTAGATACTCCAGCTGTCAACTTTATCAATATGATCGAGAAAACATCGATGTCAAAAACATATAAGTTACCAACGATACTTGCATTTATTAAAAACGGGCGCTTAGAATTAAAAATTAATGATGATGATTTATATGAATCATTTAAAGATTTTTATTCTCATGGATCAAATGCCGTCGATTTATTACGTGACAAAAACAGCCAAACCTTTAAGGAGTGGGGAAAAGCAGAATACGTTAAACTAGCACGCAAAAATCCAGTACACTTCTTGTGCCAAAGTGAATCTGAATTCTTTAGTTCGGATGAGGAGTTTATGTATTTAACTAATTCTTTAGCCCCATACCAAGAGAATCTGTTATTTATTCAACACATCAAAGATGCCATCGAACTTAGAAAACAAGAGTTTTATAAGAACCGTTTAGAAAAACTAGAATCTAAATAGATTAGAGTATATAACACAAAAGAGCTATCATTTGCGATAGCTTTTTTGTTTATCCAATCTGTCTAAAGATGGAGATTTTCTACTTGAATTCAAATAATTAATAAAATTAACTAACGTTATACATGTTTGGTATTAATTACCTTTTTTATTATAAAATAGAGTATAATATATAAATAAGAGATGAAGGGGGAGAGACTATGAGAGAAATTGAAAATTGTGTAGAGGTCCGGGTCAGGGGTCCAAAAGAACAAATGAAGCTCTACTTAGAGTGGATTCAAAAATCTGGCGAGTATCGTTATTCCATGGGGGTTGATGAAAATGAAGGTGATCCTGTTTTTTTTCTAACACCTGAGGTTCAAAGTCATGAATGTTGGAAATTTTCTAGTTCAAATTTAAAGCATAAAACTCGCTTATACCAACGTTTGAATAAAGAGGTACTCAAATACCGAGTGAATTATATGGTTTATTACGGCACACACCACCTTTCGGATGAGATTGAATTTGATTTAAATGAAAAAGATTATGATCAAGCGATTTATCCTGAATTAGTTCGTGCCTTTAATCCTATGCCGGAGACGATCGCATGCAAGTGCCCAGATTTGGTAGTAAACGTAGAGTGGGGAAGTTATTATATTGAAAAGGATTTTCAACTAGGCGATTATGAGAGAGAATCAATCATCTAAACGAATTTGCGAAAATGATATCCATCCTACCTTTTGGATATCATTTTTATTTTGGTCATTTTTGGTTAAACCACGTAAGGTATGCTATAATAGGCATAAATCATAAAGAAGGGGGAATGGGATGAAACAACGGACGATAACGGTGAAAGGAACGGGGCAAGCGTCTTTACCGCCAGATTATATTGAGATTCCACTGTATTTAGAATCGAGAGATGAACAGTATGACCAAGCCATCGAGTTGGCTAGTCAAAAGCTTGAAGAATTACAGCATTGTCTTGAGGGGATTGGTTTTAAAAAAGAAGACTTAAAAACAAGTAGTTTTACAGTCGATACGGATTATGAGCAAGTGAAAGACGAAGAGGGGAATTATGTTCGTGTTTTTCGAGGTTACATTGTCAGACATCGTTTAACGTTTGGATTTGATTTTAATCATGAAAAACTTGGCGACGTCATTCAAGTCATTAGTAATTGCCCAGCGCATCCAGAGTTCTCCATTCAGTATCAATTAAAAAATGAATCCGCGTTAAAATCGTTAATTCTTCAGGATGCCGTTAAGCAGGCAACTGAGCAGGCGAATGTTTTAGCACAAGCAGCGGGTGTGACATTAGGACCGATTCAAGTGATTGATTATGATTGGAGCACCATCAGTTATCAACCACGTGAACTCCTATTAAGTGAGAGTGCTAATTATTCAATGGCCATGATGGATTTACAACCTCAAGATATCAGTGCCACTGATTACGTCACGATTGTTTGGGAATTAATTTAATAAAGGAGTAACCGAAATGAATAAAGACTTTTTATATGAAATGATTCAAACCCCCTCTCCATCAGGGGCTGAATTTGACTTACAAAAGAAGATCATCCATTACATGAAAGAGACTGTTGACACCTTTGAGACAGACGTCACAGGAAATGTGATTAGTGTTTTAAATCCTCATTCACCTTGTAAGGTGTTATTAGCAGGACATGTCGATGAAATTGGACTCATGGTGACGATGATTACCGATGCTGGGCTATTAAAAGTAACCAATGTGGGTGGAATTCGTCCGGCTCTTTATTTAGGACAGAAAGTTCAAATTTTAACGTCATCTGGCATCGTCAATGGAGTGGTTGGGGTGAATCGCTCACTTCTTAAAAATAAATCGTTAGAAGCAACTGATTTGTTCATTGATTTAGGGGCAAGTTCAAAAGAAGAAGCATTAAAGGTTGTTAAACCTGGTGATTATGTTGTAGCAGCCACGGATTATTGTGAATTAATGAATGAGTGCATTTCTGGGCGTGCGTTAGATAACCGTTTAGGTGCATTTATTGTGATTGAAGCCCTCCGACGAGCGAAAGAATTAGGCGCACGTGTTGGTATTTATAGTGCGACAACCGTTGGAGAAGAGACAACGATGCGTGGGGCGGTTTGGGCGGCTAAACGTGTGAAACCAACGTTAGCTTTAGTCGTTGACGTAACCTTTGCGACTGATTATCCTGATGCGAATGCGGAAGCGATCGGAGAAATTGAAGTGGGTGGCGGGCCGGTATTAGCTAATGGCTCAATTATTAATAACCTGTTAAATGAACGATTAGCGACTTTAGCTAAAGAATTAAATATCCCTGTTCAATACGAAGCCGCACCAGGACGTACTGGAACAGATGGAGACCGAATTCATCTTGAAAATGATGGGATTCCACTAGCTCTTATTTCAATTCCACTTCGATATATGCATTCAGGTAGTGAAGTGGGATCCCTCAAAGATGTTGAGCAAATCATTGAATTAATCGCACAGTTTCTGGTTAATTTGGAAGATTCTATCAATCTTTCTCCTTACCAAAATATTCTATGATGTTTTTGGAGAAAAACGAGATAAATTTCTTGCAAATGACGTCAAATGATGATATTATATACCTCTGGAAATGAATAATTAATTTATTTCCTACTCCAAATAGTTATAATATTTTACTTGTATAATTGTTAAGATATGGTTAACTAGTTTCTACCCACGACCGATTATCTCGTGGACTACAGGTAAAAAATTTGTATGTCCTCATCATACATCCTTTTTACTTGTAGAACACCGAAATGGCCTTCGGTGTTCTTTTTTATAACCTTATGAATCATTCAGCCTACCTGTTGGTAGGTTTTTTTGATTTTTACCTCTTCGTTTAATCAGAGAACGCTCATTTTCGAAAAATGTAAAATAAATACCCGTTATTTATGAAAATGAGAGTTTTATTTTGCTCTACTTATTGGTAAAACATCATTAGAAACGCTTTCTTTTTAGGAGGCGAGCTTTTATAACGCTTAATCATTTTGATTAAATGTGGGGGGGATAAATAATGGAGCAATTTTCTCAACAAATGATTCCATTAAAAACAAAGAAAGAAATTAAAGAAGGCATTGTTAGACTCGTTCAATACGATATCATTTTAAATGATTATGCCGTTTGGTTAGATTTAGATGGAGACAAAGTGATCATTCCGCGTCAAGAACTCGAATTATATGAGATTAAGGGCGGCTTAAATCATTATATCGGGACGAGGCTTCAATATATCATTACAGCGTATGATGCTAATCGTCACGTTTATCTCGGTTCATGTCGAGAGGTCAAACATAAAAAACGATTAGAACTGATTGAACGTCTAAAGGCAGGAGAAACGTTTGATGCTAAAGTTACCCGCTTAGTTTACTTTGGCGCTTACTTAAGTATTGACGGTGTCTCTGTGATTTTAAGAAATCAAGATTTTGCCAATGATTATACGACAGTTTCAGATGTGTATAAAGAAGGGGATCAAATTTCAGTTTGTTTGTTGAAAGTGAATGATAATCTCAAAATCAACGTTCAAGCAGTGACTAAATATGAGTGTCACTCTTCAATCACTATCGAAGATTTTGAACCACAAACGGTCGTCTATGGGTTAGTGCGTAGCGTGAAACCGTGGGCTTGCTTTGTGAATATTGCACCAAATTTAGACGCCATTTGTCCAGTCCCAACTTTTTTCACGGTCAAAGAAGGAATGAAAGTCGCCTTTCGAATTAATCAAGTTCGTTTAGAGGAAGGACGTGTCCGAGGTAAAATTATAAAAGTTATTGAGCGTTAAAGGTTTATTTTTAATCTAGCCTATAAAACGTTGCGAATGAATCTGTTTAGTCAATTTCAACCCATGCATAAACTTAAAACCCCGATGGGTGATGCTTTCTACTCTGAAAGACAGGCAAACTCATCGGGGTTTCACTCTATTTATACAATCATTTATCTTGAAGATACTTGAAAGATACCAAATTTTGTGTTAATTTTTATTTTTAAGCAGATGTTCTTTTATGGGGGGAGAATATGGAATATTGGATCGGATGGTTATTCTTATCAATTAGTTTAACCTTAATCATGGAGATGATTAAATTTCAATCCATCATTAAGGCTTTCAACTTTGTTAGAAAACGGCCAGGTTATTTTGCCATTAATTTATTAATTGTCTCTGCAACGTTAGTTTTTTCATTCTTTGTTTCACGTAAACTTTTTTTTATTGGATTTATGACGTTTTTTTGGTTATTTCTTGCGATCATGAATGCCATTGTGACCCATTTACGAGGATACCCTTTAATGTTTTCGGATATCTTCCTGATTAAAGAAGGACTGAGTTTATCGTCACATTATTTTAAACCATGGGTGATTGCCCTTATTATTGCTGGAATGGCGATCATTCTCCATATTGGATATGGGTGGTATCAAATCCAATATTCCGTGAAATCTCTTGATTATCTATTAGCGTCGATCTACGTGACACTTGCTGCCTTCATCTTTAATCGAATCGAGAAAGGACAGCCTGTTGATTCGTCTTCGGTTGAGGATGAGGAGAGAGGTTTTGCCTATGCAATGGCAGACTCGATTTATCCGTATCTTAACCGTAAACCAGATACTTATAACGAAGAGATGATGAGTCAAATTTTGAAAGGAATCACTTATCATTCTTCAAAGTTGCCCGTCCATCACCCGCAAATCATTCTCTTACAGCTCGAATCATTTTTTGACCCGTTAAGATTAGAGGGTGTCTCATTTAGCCAAGATCCCATTCCAACTTTTCGTAAGTTCATGCAGCAGAAAAAAAGTGGCGTCATGCGTGTCCCCACCTTTGGGGGAGGAACAGCTAAAACGGAGTTCTCTATTTTAACATCGATGAATGCAGAGCTATTAAAACCAGGAGAAATTCCGCATCATTCATTTTTAAAACATACACCTGTTGAGTCATTGGCTTCTCAATTAGAACGAATGGGCTACTGCTCAACGTTAATTCATAATTATGAAGGAAATTTTTATAATCGACATCTAGCATATGAAAACCTTGGCTTTTCACGCTATATTCCAATCGAATATATGAGTGGAGTAGGGGTACCCCATGATTTATCCCAAATGAATGACACGGATTTAGTCAATTATGTTTTAAAAACATTAGCAACTGATCAGAAAGCCTTTATTTACGGGATTACGGTTGGAACTCATCAGCCTTATGATGAGACGCCTGATGATCATCCCTTGATACAAGTAGAAGGACCTATGTCCATAGAGATGAAGTATGCCCTACAAGATTATGCGAAGCGTATTTATCAGCTCGATCAAGAAATTCATCGTTTAATTCAGGAACTGCAAGCATCTGAGCAAGAGGTAATTCTCATGATGTTTGCTGATCATTTACCTAATCTTCCAATTTTAAATGATGAATCGATGTATCCCTATAATCCGTATGAAGTCCCTTATTTTATCTCACACTTTCATCCAAGCTTTGACTATCCACTTCCGAAACAATTGGAGTGCTATCAATTAGGGACTTGGCTGATGAAAACATTGAATATCCCTTTATCCATGATGCAACAGCTTCATATTACCTATAAAGACCATGAATGTTATCAAGATATTTTACGTTTGTCGCAATATGATCAGCTAGAAGGAAAGGCTTATTTGACGAATCAGGTGTTTACTACCCATCAAACAACACTTCATTTTGGATTAAATGAACAACGATTAGAGGATTATCAGTGGACGGAAGCGGGGCTCATGGTTTATGGAGCTGGCTTTAATATTGATTCGCAATTATATGTTGATCATCGTAAAGTTGAGACCATTTTTATTAGTGATATGGAGTTAATGGCAGCGATTGAATGTAAAGCTTTTGACACACTCACGTTAAAACAACTCAGTCGTCGCCATGAAGTCTTAGGTGATGAAATTAATTTAATCGCAGAACACGAAACGGTCATTGACAAGGGAAATTGAATCTGATAGATTATAGAGAAGTAAATGGTAGGAAGAACATGGAGTCTTCCTCTTTTTAATGGAAAAAATAAGGATGTGATATGATGAATTTGAAGCAACATTTTAAACAAAATGCTGCCTTTTACAAAGATTTATGGATTATTGCGCTTCCTATCGCTTTACAACAATTAGTGACCTCAAGCTTAAACATGGTTGATACACTGATGGTTGGAAAAGTTGGAGTTGATGCAGTGGCCGCAGTGGGGGTTTCAAACCAATATTACTTTTTATTAAATATGGTGATGTTCGGAATTTATAGTGGAGGAATGGTCTACTTTGCTCAGTTTTGGGGAAAGAAAGAGATTCGAAACATTCACCGCTTACTAGGATTTACTTTAGTCTTAGGGATTGGATTAGCTGCTATTTTTACGGGCTTAGCTCTATTAATTCCAGAACAGATTATTCGTATCTTTACTCAAGATGTCGCGGTTCAAGAACTCGGTGCCAAGTATTTACGTATTGCTTGTTTAAGTTATCCGTTCATGATTTTATCGTTTGGATTTAGTATGGGGTTACGCGCGGTCGAAAAACCTAAATTCTCAATGATTGCTTCGATCATTGCCCTAACGTTAAATACGATCCTTAACTTAATTTTAATTTTCGGATTATTCGGGTTCCCTCAATTAGGGGTCATCGGGGCTGCCATTGCGACCCTTGTTTCACGTATCGTTGAATTTATCCTAGTGATTGGCTTTGCTTATTTAAAAACAGAGACGATGAATCCTAAGTTATCGGTGTTATTAGCGTTTGATCGTGAGCTCATTAATAAACTGATTGTCACAAGTTTACCTGTCGTGATCAATGAATGCTTCTGGGGACTTGGTACAACGGCTTACATGGTGATTTACGGGATGATTAATGTGGAGTCGATTTCCATTATGAATATTGTCAATTCAATCTTTAATATCTTCTTTATTGCAGCAATTGGGGTTGGAAATGCATCGACGGTCATGCTTGGTAAGAAACTAGGAGCCGGGGAGAAAGAAAAGAGTTATCAAGATGCAATCTTATTCTTAAAGGTAGGGATTGTCCTTGGAATTATCTCAGGACTAATGCTTGTCATGTGTATTCCTGTGATGCTTCAATTATATAAAGACTTCGAGCCATCAACACTTACGCTCATGTCACACGTTTTAATTGTCTTTGCGGTAGGCTTAACGTTCCGTTTTATTAATATTATTAATATCGTTGGTGTTTTCCGCGCGGGTGGAGATACGAGATATGCGATGATTTTAGAGTTAGGGGTCTTATGGACGGTTGGTGTTTTAGGTACCTTTATCGCGGTTAAATTCTTCCATGCGCCACTTCTGATCGTTGCTATTATCGTTCAATTAGAAGAAGCAGTAAAAGTCTTCTTCGGAATGTTCCGTGTACGCTCGAAAAAATGGATTAATCAATTAGTTTAATAACTTAAAAAGAGTCTTCAAATTTAAAGTGAAGACCCTTTTTTTATTGAATGAAAATAAATTAACAATTCATCAATCTTAACTAAAAGAAGTTCTTAAACTAGAGTGACTTTGATAAATCGAAAAAGATATGCGAATTTATCTCACATATCTTTTTTTAATATAGTTTTGATCGATTTTAGATACTTGGAATGAAACAGTGAGTTTAGAAATGTGAATTATTTCTACTAACCTAACTTATTCACCTTGATTAGATAATAGCAGTTCATCGTTAAGTATTAACTCATCTGAGTCTACCCAGAAACCTGCTTTGTTTCCATCGATTGAAATATTAATGGGGTGCTCGCTGTCATAATCTACTTGATTAACAATATAATCACCTGGATCAACAGTTGTCGTGGATGTTTCACTCATCGATGAATCATATCCTTTAATTGTCGTACTTACATAAACACTATCTCCAATCACAAAATCGGGGGAGGTCAAAGTAATCCAAATCCCCGCTGCTTTACCACTAATGGAAATATTGAGTGGATGAGGAGCACCACTTGCTACTTGATAAACAGTATATTCACCGGATTTAACAGTCGTACTAGGAATAAGAGCTCCAGGAGAGATGTATCCAGGAATATCTTCATATACGGTAACTGTTTCTCCAATATTAAACTCGTCTGATGCTGTTGTGGAAATATCTGACTGTATTAAATTATTTGAATCGATCCATAAACCTGCTTTGTTTCCATCCATTGAAATCTTAATTGGGTGTTTGCTATCATAATCTACTTGATAAACAGTATATTCACCGGATTTAACAGTCGTACTAGGAATAAGAGCTCCAGGAGAGATGTATCCAGGAATATCTTCATATACGGTAACTGTTTCTCCAATATTAAACTTGTCTGATGCTGTTGTAGAACTATTTGATTGTGTTAATCGTTCATATTCCGATTGAATTAAGTTTCTGAATTTCGTTTCCCCATAACGACTGATCAGATCATGTGGACATTTTTTACCAGTCCGATCTCGATGAGAATAGACATTACTTATACTAATATTATAAGTTTTCATTAAATTAGCAATAAGTGTTGCACCATTAGCGATAGCTTTATCTCTTAAGCCGATGTCACTACTTGTTGAATATGCTATCTCGACACCTATTGATTTCATATTCCCATCTCCAAAACCATCACCTGCATGCCATGTCTGAACATCTAAAGGTAAGCATTCGATAGCTTCCTGATCATCTACCACGAGATGAAATCCAGTATAGGTGTTATCCGTCCGATTATTTAAATTATGACGTTCTTTAAGCGCAGAAGCATTATTCATTGTTTGATGATATGTAATTTGAGTAGGAGTAAAGCTTTGACCATATTTGTACTTAAGATTATGTGCTGTTTGATCTAAATGCATGATTCTATACTTATAAGACATATATCTTTTCACATCCTTTTTAAGGCTACTATATTATATAGAGAAGCGCGAAAAAATGTTATGTAAATTCTTAATTTAAGGCTCTGTTACACGAAAATGTTGTTTTTAATACTTCATTCGCTTAAAGCAAAGATTGCCTTTAAAAATTCTTAGTTAAAAATCATTGATATTAAGCAGGTTTACTCACCAACAAAATTGTCTAACACAGCGTCATTTAAAATTAAAAATCGTAAAAAATTGTATTAATCATGATAATTTTCATTTAAAAGATAATTAAGGTTCATTATAATAAAGAGAGACTGTTTGATGAAAGGATTTTCGATTTATGTTTTTTATTGGTATTTTTGGAGTAGAGACAAAAAACGTTGAACTTAAACCACTACCGGCTACGATGTGTAAACACTGTCGTGGAACGGAAAAATTCACGTTATTTAAACACTATCATCAATTCCATTTCTTTTTTATTCCACTCTGGAAATGGCGCTTAGAATATTATATTGTTTGTGACACCTGCCAAACCATTGCTAAAATCCCATTAGAAAAGGGGAGAGCACTTGAAGCGGATGAGAAGATGGAACTCACCTTATGGGATCAAGAAATCGTTTATACCCCATCAGAAAATAAACGACGTTGTCATCACTGTCACGAAGTGGTAGACGCCACGTACCAATACTGTCCTCACTGTGGAAATCATTTGGCGTGATGACCATTCGTTCCTCTAGAATAAATCATCTTAGTTTTTAATCCATAGCAATCATGAACAAGCAAGTAAAGGCTTTATAGGCCTTGGCTTGCTTGTTTTTTTGACTGGCTGTTTAAATCGATTAAAGGTCGTCTTATCCCATGAGTGATGATGACCCTCTAAAAAAATCAACTTTATGTCTTTGGGGATGAACGGATGAGTTAGTAAGGCTATTTAGCATTTTAATCATCACTTTTTGAATAAGTCACTGTTTTCTTTCAAATATTAAGCTAAGAGTTAAAAGGGAGGAAGCCAGTATGGATGTACGATTCGTTTATAGTCTCATTCTAATCATCAGTATGATGTTTTTATGTTTAATGACCCCACCAGATTCTAAACAGAAATCTCAGGAAAAGGAAAACATAACAAGGATGGACTTAAAAAGTCAACTGATTATTAACCTGTTATATCCTAAAATTATTGCAAAAATAAGAGAAGAAAGAGCCGTTACACCCTTAAAAGTCAACTCAGAGGAGATCGATCTTCTTCACATTGAACCAATCAATGAAACACAAATTTCCATTAAATTAGCCTTTTCCTCTTTTTTAAATGAAGAGAAAGTTTATGCTCATTATGTCGCCACGTACTTGATTGATTCTTTAGGAGACATTGAAACCCAAACGTTTCAAGAGACCAAAGAATTAGACGACATCCCTATATTTGATAATTGAAGCCAGTCTATAAATGAATGTTGAAAATTAAAGGAATTCTTCCTGATTGAAGGGGAATAAAATCAAAAACACTCAACGTCGTGTTTTTTTAATCCTTGAATGACAAATAATATGAGAAAGCTCATGTAAATAGGAGGTTTTATGGATGAAAATTCACCGAATCAGTCAGTTTTTAGTCATGTTCTCTCTTGTTCTTACCTTCAACTTAGTTCCTAAGACTGCTCATGCCATGAATGTTAATCCTGAATCTTGTGAAAAACTCATGATCAATTTATTACAACCTGCTATTGAAGAAGAAATGGTGAAGTATTATGGAGAAGACCTAGGTAAGCGTGTGGAACTCTATAACTATGAAATGTCGATACTTGACCTAACAGCTGAACCTTATAAACCAACGACCGTTACCCTAAAAATCACTCCAATGATTGGCGCTCATCATCCCATTGGTGATTATGAACTCTATTTTTCAGTAGATAATGCGGGAGAAATTAAGCGATTAAGTTTCAAGCCACTTAAAATTTATCCTGAAACGATCGAACGTTTTCAATTAACCTTGCCTGAAATGGAATAGGAAGCCCGATCTTTTCAAACACTAGAGCTATTGAAAGGAATAGGAGTTGATTTTGTGACGACAACAAGTAAACACCCCAATCATTTGATTCATGAATTATCCCCTTATTTATTGCAACATGCGTATAATCCGGTCGATTGGTATCCATGGAATGAAGAAGCTTTTACCAAAGCAAAAGCCGAAGATAAGCCGATTTTTTTAAGTATTGGTTATTCAACGTGTCATTGGTGTCACGTCATGGAGCATGAATCGTTTGAAGATGAAGAAGTGGCGGCTTATTTAAATGAGCACTTTATTTCAATTAAAGTGGACCGTGAAGAACGCCCGGATATTGATAGTGTTTATATGACCGTTTGTCAGAGCTTAACGGGGCAGGGTGGATGGCCACTCACCATTTTAATGACACCAGAGGCTCATCCCTTTTATGCGGGGACTTATTTCCCTAAAAATAGTCGCTATGGTCGACCAGGACTACTAGATGTGTTAAGAGCCATTGTTAAAACATGGTCTGAAAATCGTGAAAAAATTGAACAAGTAACAACTGGCATTCAAGAACATCTCGAACAAATGAATGAACAGCGAAACTCTAATCAAGAAGTCAATTCAAAACTTTTTGCCCATGCCATGCAACATTTTAAAGCGAGTTATGATTTTGAAAACGGTGGGTTTGGAGATGCTCCAAAATTTCCAACATCACATCGTCTCATGTATCTGTTACGTACCGGTGATCAAAATGCCATCAAAATGGCGAAAAAGACACTGGATCAAATGTATAAAGGTGGTCTTTTCGATCATCTAGGTTTTGGATTTTCCCGATATTCCACCGATGATGAGTGGCTTGTTCCACACTTTGAGAAAATGCTCTACGACAATGCCCTACTGATTATCACTTATTTAGAAGCCTACGAAGTCACCGAAGAAAAACGATATCTTATGATTGCCACTAAAACCCTTCAGTATGTCCTCAATAATCTTCATCATCCTGACGGTGGTTTTTACTGTGCTGAAGATGCTGATAGTGAAGGCGAAGAAGGGAAGTACTATCTCTTTACACCAGAAGAAATCATTGAGGTACTCGGTGAAACAGAAGGGGCGCTCTTTAATACGTATTATGGCGTAACCTCACTTGGAAATTTTGAAGGAAAAAATATTCTCAATCGTCTCCATGCATCCATTGATCTTGACGAATCACACATCGAACCGTTAAGACAGAAGCTTTTAACGTATCGTGCGTCACGTTATCATTTACATAAAGATGATAAAATTCTAACGTCATGGAATGGTTTAATGCTAGTCGCTCTAGCAAAAGCTTACCATGTGACACAAGATCAGCAATATGAGACCCTCATTCAGGAAACAATCTCTTTTATTAATCAACATCTCTTTGAAGAAAAACGATTACTCGCTCGTTACCGCGAAGGAAAAAGTCATTATCTAGGTTATCTAGATGATTATGCTTTTTATGTCTATGGTTTAATTGAAAGTTATCAAAGTACTTTTAACCCAGACTATCTTAAACAAGCCATCGGACTAACGCAAGAGATGATTCGCTTGTTTAAGGATGGTGAAGCGGGAGGTTATTACTTATATGGCAGTGATGCTGAGCATTTAATGATTCGTCCAAAAGAAACGTACGATGGGGCCATGCCATCAGGGAATTCAGTCGCAGCTTATAACTTAATTCGTTTAGCTCGCTTAACAGGAGACGCCACATTAGAAAAAGAAGCGATGGAGCAACTAAACTTCATGGCGGCTCATGCGACCCATTATGAAATTAGTCATGCCTTTTACTTAATCGCTGCTCAATTCGCTCTCGAATCAAGTAAAGAACTCATCGCTATCTTAACAAACGACAATGAAATCGAAGATTTTAAAACATTTCTTTCTTTATCTCCATTGTTTAATTTAACTGTTATCTTAAAAACCCCTGAAAATGAGAACAAATTATCAGATTTAATTCCATTTTTAACAGACTATCCTTTATCAAAAGATCCCTCATTTTACGTCTGTGAAGGTGGAAGCTGTCACGCTCCCGTCCATACACTCGGTGACTTAAAACAGTTTATTTAAAAGAAGGCAACTGCCTTCTTTTTTTATGTTCTCACGGAAGGAGGTACTGTCATATATTATAGAAAAGGGGGTGTTTAGGCGATGTTAAGTCAAACAATGTTACGAATTAAGACAAATATTGGAACTTGTCTATCCGAAATGGATGAAATTCTAGAATGTTGTCATAGTTTGCTTGAAAACAATAACATTATCATCTTGATTAATCGATCGCTTTATCACAAACTCAAAGAGGAGTGTGCCAAGCTAACAAAAGTTCGAAAAGCCCTGTATCGCATTTACAGTCATTTAGAGACTGAATTCACACCTTATGTCTTAGATTTAACCCTTGAAGGACATGAGTTAATCAAAGAAATCAACGATATCATTCAAACCATCGAAGATAAATGGAATGAAGGAGATATTGATATTAATAAATATACACTAGCCCAAGCTATCTTAATTTTAGAACTAGATGGAGATGTCATCATTGATATTGATGACTTAGAAATGGTGTTGGCTCATCCAGAATACTTCTGGCTTTGTCTTTATGTTGTTCCCGAAAATAACGTGAAAATCTGTCATTACTCTGCGTGGAAAACAAAACAAGAAGCTCTTATCTTTGCGATGCAGATGCCTGGATGTGGTAAACATCATGTCATTAACCGATTCACTCTAAAAATAGTATAAAAGGACTAATCGTTGATTAGTCCTTTTATTCTTGTGTTGGATTCAAATGCTCCGTTAAATCTTCAACGGTAGAGGTTAATAAATAAATTTGGTCTAACATCTTATGAATATGATATTCAAAAATAGGATGAATCGGTTCCCTAAGCTTGACTTTTTCTTGACAGCCTTGATTAAAAAATTCAATAATCTCCATTTTATTATCAAACGTCATCTCTGTTTGCTCTAATTCCAGTTTTGCAATACACTTAGCATGAAAATAGATGTCATGGCACGCATCAATGGATTTCTTTAATTTTTTAGAGGAAACAGGATTCTTATGAAATTTTGTATCGGCACAATAATTATGATATAACGCATTTAAACGACTTAATTCAGAATTTAAAGGAGATATATTTAAGTCTTGATGAATTAAAATATTTTTGACCAGTTCAATCGTCATTTGTTCAATCTTTTCAATCTCATCCGTTAAACGCCCTAAGTAATTCGGCTGTGCAATAAAATAATTGACTAAAATCCCCACAATGATTCCAATTGAAGTATCTGTCGTACGTAAAAGAGAATAAATAAGTGGATTTTGATCGGCTGTAATCCCCATTAAAATAGAAATACAGACGGTTGCTGCAATGATAATAGAGGAGCTTATTTTTAAAGCATTACAACAAATAATCGTCACAATGACTGCAAAACCAAGATGAAGTGGGTGATCAAAATGGACAAGTGCAAATAGGTAACCAATGATAGCTCCTAGTACCGTGCCAAGTAATCGATTTTTTCCTGCAACAAATGAACTTTTAACGGTATTTTGCATCGCAAATACCGTCCCAATGACGGCATAAAATGGGTTACTAATTAAAAAGGTATTTCCGAGACAGGCGGTGATGACAACGGCTATTCCTGTTTTTAGTGTTCTCATTCCAACATGTTGCTTAATATCCATCTCATGTCCCCCTAAATCTCTAAAAAGTTTGAACTTTGCTACCTTATAATATAGCATGTGTCTTGCGGTTCGACAAGAGACATTTAATGGCCTTTTTGTTCATATTTTCATTCAAGGTTTTCTTATAAAAATAGGACATTTGTGAAAACTATCAATGAATGTTTTAATCAAAAGGAGGATTTGTTAAATGACTAGCCCATGCAGTCAGTTTCCCAAAACCGCAAAACCACAAACTCAAACGAAACAACCAGGGATTGAATCACAAATGGATCCCAAACCGATCTATGATCATCCTGAATACAATAATGGTTCTGGACGCTTAAAAAATAAAGTGGCGATTATTACAGGTGGCGACTCCGGAATCGGGCGTGCTGTTGCGCTTGCTTTTGCCAAAGAGGGAGCAAAAGTGGTTGTTGTTTATTATGATGAGACAGAAGATGCGAATGAAACTAAACAAGCTATTGAGCAGGCGCACGGTGAATGCTTATTAATTCAAGGTGATCTGACGAATCCAAGCTTCGCACAGGACATTGTTAATCAAACATTAGCAAAATTTAATCAAATTAATATTTTAGTAAACAACGCCGCTGTTCAATATCCACAAAATGAAATCACTCAAATTAAAGATGAAGACCTTCATAAAACATTTGCGGTCAACTATTTCGGAACCTTCTATTTAACGCGTGCTGTGGTGCCGCATTTAACTGAAGGAGATAGCATCATTAACACAACATCAGTCACTGCTTATGAAGGAAATGAAACTTTATTGGATTATTCATCTACAAAAGGAGCCTTAACAGCCTTCACTCGTTCACTGGCTTCTAATTTAGCTAAAAAAGGGATTCGCGTGAATGCAGTGGCACCAGGTCCCATTTGGACACCACTTATTCCAGCGTCATTTGATGCTCAAAAAGTGTCTCAACATGGAGCGAATGTGCCAATGAAACGTATGGGACATCCCGTAGAATTAGCAGGTGCTTACGTGTTGCTAGCTTCTAATGAAGGATCTTATATGTCTGGTATTACCATCCATGTCAATGGTGGAACGATTATTAACTGTTAAAAAGAGATAGCATTTGCTATCTTTTTTTATATTTCCGAACATTCGTTCTAAGATTATCCAGACGGTGGCAAAATGGCACCTGACCTGATTAAGCGTTATCATTGCATAAAAATAAGTCATTTATCACTCATTTAGCAAAAAATACACGTAGCTGAGTCTATTTTTCTCACCGTTCGAACAAGGAACGAACAAATGTTTGTGTTAATTATTTTGTTTTTTAGTTCTTTCTAAGACAATCAGTTCGTAAACTATCTTATAAGTTAGCTGAATAGGTGATAACCATGTGTGGATTAGTTGTCTTGATGAAAAATAAAACAACGATTGAGGATCTCCAATTCATGCAGTATGCTTTACAACAAATAAAGCACCGTGGACCAGACGATGAACAATTATATGTATCTGAACAACTTATTTTAGGATTCAATCGTTTAAGTATTATTGATTTAGAAGGTGGATCACAGCCTTTTCATTCAAGTGATAAGACGTGCCACCTTGTGTTTAACGGAGAAATCTATAATTATTTAGAACTTCGCACTCAACTTGAGAAATTAGGATTCAGTTTTGAAACTTCTTGTGAGGCGGAAGTGATTGTGACTCTTTATCAGTTATTAGGGTTAGAATTCATGTCTCAACTGCGAGGGATGTTCTCCCTTGTGCTATACGATGAAATAACACAAGAGTTAATTGCTGTTCGAGATCGGTTTGGGATTAAACCATTGTATTATTACCACCTTGACGATGGAATCTTCCTAACATCGGAACTTAAAGTGTTTAAATCCATATACGATAAAGAACAGTTTCTCGATTTTAAAGCACTCCAGCATTACTTTACCTTTCAATACATTCCCGAGCCTGATACATGCCTCATAGATATTAAAGCACTTGAAGCAGGGACTTATTTAACTTATTCACTTGAGAAAGGACTAAGGATAAAGACGTATGCCACAGTAGAATTATTACCGACTAAAAAAACGTCCTATGTCTTAAAGGAAGAACTCCAGCAAGCCATTGTTTCTTCCGTCAAATCTCACCTACAAAGTGAGGTAGAAGTTGGCTGTTTTTTATCAGGGGGCATAGACTCTACTATCCTTACAACATGTGCTAAAGCGTTTAAAGAGGATTTAAAAGCTTTTACAATCGGCTTTGAAGAAGAGGGTTATAGCGAAATCAATGAGGCCATAAAAACAGCAGAAAAATTAAAGCTAGATTTAACGACAAAAACGTTAAATGCTCATGAATTCATGAAAGAAGCTAGGCAAGCCATTGGGTTTTTGGATAGCCCCGTTGCTGATCCCTCAAGTGTTGCCATTTATAGCATCGCGAGAGAAGCAAGAAAACATGTCAAAGTCATCTTATCAGGTGAGGGTGCCGATGAGCTTTTCGGTGGCTATCGAATTTATCGAGAAGTCGATGCCTTAAAACTGTTTAACCCGATTCCTAAACCAATGAAACAAATACTTCTATGGGTGGCGAATCATTTGCCGAATATGAAAGGGAAAAACTTTATCAGACGCGGCTGTATTCCGTTAAGAGATCGATATGTTGGGAATGCCTTCGTCTTTAACGAGCAAGAAAAAGAGCAGCTCCTATCCTTTTATGAGCCGTCTCACTCCTTTACGAAGATTACACATCCAATCTATGATCAAATCAAGAATCTCGATCCACTAACACAAATGCAAATGATTGATTTAAAAACGTGGCTTCGTGGTGATCTCTTAGTGAAGTCAGATCGACTAACGATGGCACATGCTCTAGAACTTCGGGTACCCTTTTTAGATCAACAGGTGCTCGAACTAGCGAAATATTTAACACATCGTGAAAAAATAGAGGGGGTTCAAACAAAAATTTTATTACGAGAAGCTTTTGAAGACTTTATCCCAGCTCATGTCCTTGAGGCTCCGAAAAAAGGCTATCCGGTCCCTTTAAAAAAATGGTTTAAAAACGAACTTTTCGACGAAGCACGGGACATCATTTTAGCGCCAAGTTGTGAGCATCTCATCAATCAACAGGTGGCTCTTTCCTATTTAGAAGCCCATGCTAAAGGAAGAGGGGATCATAGTCGTAAAATTTGGACCTTAATGACCTTTATTTTATGGTATGAATCATGGGTCAAGTAAGAAAATCTTGTATAAACTAAAGAAATGTATGCTATAATAGAGAAACTACTTTGTCTTATACCACTTTTGGAGGATCAAATGAAACCAAACTATTATTTCATTACATTTCTTTTTTTTATTTTAATCATTTCCATGCTAAATTTTTTAGTTGAACTGAATGCTTATACGCCAAATCATGCTGAGAATTCTATTTCAGTGATGAAGCAAACAACTGAAGACTTTAAAGTCGTAGATTATCCTATTAGTCTTATCACGTTAGAAGAACGTTGTGTCGATGAGCAGAATCAACAAGTCAAGTGCCATCAGCTTCAAGATATTCAAAATGGAGATATTTTAATCACTAAATCTAATCATACGCTACTCTATCGCCATGGACATGCTGGAATTGTGCTCGATGCAGAAGCGGGACTAGTTCTTGAAGCCTTAGGGTATGGAACAAGTTCGCGATTAGAATCACTTGAAAAATGGGACTATTATCCGACTGTGAAAGTGCTACGCCTCAAAAACCGCACTGAAGAAACCATCAGTGAACTCGTTAAACGAGCGATGTCAGATTTTTTAGATATTAATTATAATCTGATTGCAACTAAGACAAACATGAATCTCACGCATTGTTCAGATATTGTTTGGAAAGTTTTTAATGCTATTGGCGTGGATATCGATAGTAATGGTGGCTGGTTGGTCACTCCAAAAGATATTAGTCAAAGTCAATACCTTTATGAAGTTGAATCTTATGGTTTTTCAGATGAACGCGCTTGGTAACCTAGCAACTATATACAAACAGAAATGTTTTCTACATTTAATATAGCAGCCGAAATATGGGATGATCATGCCGTACAAGGCAGACTATAGCCCAGTTAAAATTTTTTACGATGTAAAAAACTTATCTGGACTTATATATATTTTGCTAGGTTTTTAATTTATACTAATTTTCCATTAGCATCACATTGCAAATCGCGTTAAAATAAAGATGTAAGATTTTAAGCAAAAAGGGGAGTTAACCTTGCCATTAGCAGAATTTAGATATATTGAAAAAGCATTATCGACACTTGATAAAGAACGTGATCAACTAGAAGTCATTTCAAAATTACTTCAGATGGAATTCACTGAAATTATGAACCTCCATACGATGGAGTATTTAAATATTACCACTCGTGTGAAAGGACGAGACAGCTTAAAAGAAAAAATTCTTCGCCAAGGATACTATAAAAAATACAATGACCCCATCCGCCTGATTTATCAATTATCCGATTTAATTGGAGTTCGTATTGAATGTCGCTTTGAACAAGATGAACGTGCGATTTATAAAGTCTTAAAAAAACATTTTAATGTGAGAAATGATGATGGGTACTATTATAATGAAATGAATCCAAATGTTAAATTAAGCTTAGACGGGCGTCAACCACAAAAACAGAAAAATGGATTTAAAATCTTCAGAATTGATGGAATTGTCACAGATACGAATAATGAGTTACCCTTTGAGTTACAGATTAAATCACTTGTTAACTCATTCTGGGGTGAAATTGAACATAAAATTATTTATAAAAATTATAACTTCCTTTTAGTCGATGATTTATTAATTGAAATGATGCACTCGATTAAAAATAACTTAGCTTTACTCGATAAACAATTATTAACCATTTACCGAAATGTGGAACAACGACAAACGGATGAAGAGTATCAACGTCGTAACCTAGAAGAAGTGATGGCTAAAATGTGTAATGATGTCTTTGCTAAACAGTTAAAAGAGCAACTGGGAATGAACGTTAATATTAAAAAAGCATGCCAAACCATCATGAAATACACATTCTTTCCAAATGGGATGCTAGAAATTCAAAATATTAGTGATTCTCTTATTAAGGCACTTGAACGTATTTCTCAAATTTCAAATGAGGAAGTCGAATTCAACGTTCCAATTATTTTCTCACGTGAACCTCATTATACGAATAAGTTCGCGCAGATTGTTGGGCCGTATTTTAGGGATGTGATGAATAAAGAGTTCCATTGGAATCTCTTCTTCAAAATCTTATTTGAAATCGAACCTCAAGATAGCGTCGATGATTTTGAAAAGTTCTTAGGCTTCCTCGAACAAGCGTATCAAACTTCATCTTCAATCACACGACTTAAAAAGATTTTGTATTCACAACTTGAAGAGCATGCTGATGAAGTCATGGAGACCCTCATGGAAACCGTCGCTCATATAATTGTTTCCATTGATGACGTTGAATGTATTTATGAAAACAATATTACAAAAGTTGCCTCTGTCATTGCAGATACGTTGCGTGATATAACAGCCCAAATGACGACTTACGATCAATGGCTAACTCAAAAAGAAGTCGTGATAGAAGACTTCAAACAATATTTACTTGAAGAATTATCTTAATAGAAAAAAAGCGCAAAGGCGAAATTTCCTCCTTTTGCGCTTTTTAATTAATCTATAAAGTATGATTTGACTTCTTCTAAGTTTTTAGCGACTGTTAGAACTAACATTAATTGAATACGAGCTTTTTGACCGTTTAAGTTACTTGCTAAAATAGCTCCCGCTTCAACTAATTGAGCACCACCACCGTCATAACCATACGATTCTAGTACACGTCCCATTGGACAACGAGACACGATAATGACCGGAATTTGATGAGCAACGGCACGTTTGATTCCTTCCATCATCATTGGTGGAACATTTCCTCGTCCCATCGCCTCAATGACGATTCCTTTCGCCCCTTTTTCAACTAAGAAATCTAAAAGGGTAGAGTCCATTCCTGAGACAGCTTTCAGTAAATGAACATCCGTTTCAATACGATCCGTCTGCACATGCTTAGTTGGAATCGATTGTTTATGATAATAGATGACATCATCTTGATCGACAATACCAATTGGACCAAACTCTAACGATTTAAATGTATCCAGGCTCATCGTATGAGTTTTAGTCACTTCACGGGCTGCATTGACTTCGTTGTTTAAGACAACTAAGACTCCTTTATTTCGTGATTTAGGATGAACCGCTGTACAGATAGCAGCTGCTAAATTACTTGGCCCATCATAACCAAGTTCTGATCCATTGCGCATTGCTCCAACGACAACGACTGGTTTCTCAGTATTTAAACAAATATCTAATAAATAAGCTGTTTCTTCTAAGTTATCCGTCCCATGTGTTACGACAACACCTACAATATCGTCCTGATTTAATTTTTCTTCTACCACACGTTTTAACTCCATCATTTTTTCGGGTGTCATATGTGGTCCTGGAAGTTTTCCAAACTCTACAATATCAAGCTCAGCAATTTGATCAATGTTTGTGACCATTGACATAATATCTTCACTAGACATTGACGGAATGGCGGCCTTCAGACGTGGATCTACTTTCATTGAAATGGTTCCACCTGTAAATACTACTGCTACTTTTTTTGCCATAAAAAAGCCTCCACGTTATTTATTTTTTAATCTTACTACGTAATTATTTTACTCATTCCAGTTCTTTGATGCAACCTTTTGGCAAAAAAAAGAAAGAGGTGTCTAATTTTTAGACCTCTCTTTCTTTGATATACATTTTAGCAACAAATTAATCCTTTTATGTTAGAGTAGGGGAATCCAGCCTGTTATTCTTCACTCGTTACAATTTCAGCTCGTTCTAAAATACTATCCGGAATGGTTAAACCAATCGCATCGGCATGTTCTTGATTCACAACTAAAGACGTATTTTCTAACGTTTTAACTGGCATGGTACTTGGATCTTTTCCTTCTAATACTTCAGCAGCCATTAAACCTGTTTCATAACCTAACTGGAAGTAGTCAATACCTTCGGTTGCAACGCCACCTTTTTTAGCCATTCCTTCTTCACCTGTGACAACTGGAATTTTTTTCTCAAGACAGGCATTCCAAACGACTGGCATTGAGCTTGAAACTAAATTATCGGTTGGGGTATAAATCACATCAACTTTATCAACAACAGAAGCAATGGCATTTGGAATCTCATTGACAGATGTAATTCCAACTTTGATAATATCAAGCCCTAACTTAGCCGCAGCTTCTTCTGCTAATGCCACTTGAATTTCCGAATTCACTTCACTCGTTGTATATAAAATCCCAACTGTCTTTGCCTCAGGTAACAGTTCTTGAATCAGTTCCATTTGTTTAGCCACAGGTGTTAAATCACTCGTTCCTGTCACATTTGTTCCGCTCACATCCCATGCCTTTGTTAACCCTGATTCCACAGGATCAGTCACCGCTGTGATCACAATTGGAATATCTTTTGTCGCGTTATAAGCCGCTTGAGCCGCTGGTGTCGCAATGGCAAAAACTAAATCAACGTTACTATTCACTAACTGGCTGGCAATGGTTTGTGCCGTTGGATTTTGTCCTTGTGCATTTTTAAAATCAATGTGAATGTTGTCTCCGTCAACATATCCCTCATCTTCTAAAGCAGCAATAAATCCTTCATAAGAAGCGTCTAGGGCAGCATGTTCTGTATATTGTAAAACACCAATCGTTTTCATATCTGAATCCGTCTTTTGACTACAACCAGCTAGAAAGCTACAATAACAACAAATCATCCCAACCCCTAGACCTTTTAATACTTTACTAGCTTTCATATGATCATCCTCCTATCATTATCTATTTTGTTCAACTCATAATGAGTAAAACCATCCTCTTTATCTTCACATCACATTACCTTTTGGCTGAGAATAAAGGAGTTGTCTCTCAAACCTCTCTATTTACTAAAGACACCAACCTCATGGATTATTTTCTATTGATTAAGTTGGATTTCAATGAATTATGATTATTATATGAGCTTAAATAATAAAAGTCAAACGTTTATTTCTATTTTTTTCCAAAAAGGTATTTTTAAATACGTTTTAAAAAAGTAGCCTATCGTATTTAAAATCGTAGCTATCAACGACTAAAAATAAAGTCTTTAAATCGTAGAATAGGGGAGATACGACGATATCATGATATTAGATCAGTTTTATAAAAGAGATCGAATCGTCTCTTTTCCATTCATAAAAAAAGTGATGTCGCTACGTGACATCACTTTTTTATGAGAATAATAATTCATCACTGAGCGATCCATTATGCACATTTTTTTCAAATTGATGTAATAATTTTTCAGGCGTTAGTTCTTGTTTTTCATGGCCACTAATATCAAGAACAATCTGTCCTTCATGTAGCATGATTAAACGAGATCCATATTTAATCGCATGCGTTAAATTATGCGTAATCATTAACGTCGTAATCTTTGATTCTTGGACCATTTGATTCGTTAAATCCATAATTTTAGCGGATGTTTTAGGATCGAGTGCTGCCGTATGCTCGTCAAGCAGTAATAAATCGGGCTTCACCAAAGTCGCCATAATTAAAGAGATCGCTTGACGTTGCCCTCCTGATAATAGACCAACTGGAGTTTGCAATTGATTTTCAAGCCCAAGTTGGAGAGGAGCAACTATTGCTTTAAATGTTTCAATATCTTTTCTAGATTCTAAAAATGCTAAACCAAATCGTTTTCCCTTATTACGAGCCAAGGATAAGTTTTGTTGAATGGTTAAAGAAGGTGAAGTTCCGAGCGTTGGATCTTGAAAGACGCGTGAGATAAAGCGTGTCCGTTGATATTCCTTTAGTTGGGTAATCTCATGATTAAGTAAGGAAATAACCCCTGCATCGGGTGTTAACGTTCCGGAGATTAGATTTAATAAGGTTGACTTTCCGGCACCATTACTTCCAATCACCGTCACAAACTCTCCTTCTTCAATCGTTAAATCCAACCCCTGAAAAATTTTCTTTTCATTGACGGTATTCGGATAAAACGTTTTACTTAATTGTTGAATGTTTAGCACGCGCAATCCCTCCTTTAATGTTAGATGGTTTCGAAGTTTTAGATAATAGGGTAGGAAAAGCTTTAATTTTATGATTATTTAACGCTAAAGCTAATGTAACAATTAACGCACTTAATAATTTTAAATCTGTTGCAGGGAATCCTAGCTGTAACGCAATAGCTGTACATCCTTGATATAAAATCGCTCCAATAATAGCCATCGTGGTTGGAAGAATCCAACGTGCTTTTTTAAAAATCGCTTCACCGAAAATAACGGCGGCTAAGCCAATGACAATCGTTCCTGTTCCCATCCCAACATCAGCAAATCCTTGATACTGAGCACTTAATGATCCTGCTAAAGCGACCAATCCATTCGAAACCATTAAACATACAATTTTAACCCATCCTAGATTCACCCCTAATGTCGTCACTAATTGGGGATTATCTCCTGTGGCCTTAATCATAAATCCAAACTTCGTTTTTAAAAATAAATCGACGATGATTTTAACACACACTACAATGATCACAATGGTTAATAAAATAGGAATCGCACCTGAAAAAATACGTTCTTCATTAAACAGTGGAATATTCGCTTTTCCCATAATACGTAGGTTAATGGAATAAAGACCACTCATCACTAAAATTCCTGATAACAAATTCGTAATTTTAAGCTTAACATGCAAAATTCCTGTCACAGCTCCAGCCAACATGCCACCTAAAAAAGAAATTAACACAGCGAGTAGGGGAGTGACATCTTGTGTCAGAAGGAAGGCTGTAATAGCCGCTCCTAGTGGGAAGGTTCCTTCAACCGATAAATCAGCAAAATCTAACACTTTATAAGTCAAATAAACACCTAGAGCCAAGATCCCAAAAATGAGTCCTTGCTCTAAGACTGTTAATAAAACTCCCATCTTATTCACCTCCTATAATTTCAGCACCTTTTAAAATCGAATCAGGAATGGATAATCCAATGGCTTCTGCATTTTTTTGATTCACGATTAACGTTGTATTTTGAAGGGTATTAATTGGCATCGTACTTGGATCTTTTCCTTCTAATACTTGAGCAGCCATTAAACCTGTCTCATATCCTAATTGATAGTAATCAATCCCTTCAGTTGCAATACCACCATCAATGACCATCGTATCCACTCCAGCAACAATGGGAACTTTTTTATCTAAACAAGCATTCCATAAAACTGGCATCGAACTTGCAATTAAGTTATCAGTTGGGGCATACATCGCATCAACTTTATCAATCACAGATGCAACTGCTTGAGGAATATCATTAACCGTTGTGACTCCCACGCGAATCACTTGTAACCCTAAGTTAGAGGCGGCTTCTTCTGCCATCTTGACTTGAACTTCCGAATTGACCTCACTCGTTGTATAAATCACACCAACTGTTTTCGCCTCTGGAACTAACTCGGTAATCAATTCCATTTGTTTAGCAACAGGCGTTAAATCACTCGTTCCTGTCACATTTGTTCCTGACTGGTTCCAGTCTTTTACGACTCCAGCTTCAACAGGATCAGTCACCGCAGTCATTAAGATAGGAATGTCTTTTGTTGCATTATAGGCAGATTGAACAGCTTGTGTTGCAATGGCGAACATCATATCCACATCGTCCTTACATACTGATTAGCAATAGTTTGAGCGGTTGTAAGATCCCCTTGAGCATTTTTTAAATCAATTTTAATATTTTCCCCTTCAATATATCCTTCCTCGGCTAATCCTGCGATGAAACCTTCGTAAGCTGCATCTAATGCACCATGCTCCATGTACTGTAAAACACCTATCGTTTTTACATCTGAGTCTTTATGACTACAAGCAAATAAAAAACTACTAAAAACCATCCCAACACCTACAAATTTTAACAGTTTGCTGGCTTTCATACGATCATCTCCTATATTCATTTTTTATCTTGTTAAACTCAGATGAGTCAAACATCACCTGCTTATATGGAAATAAAAAAAACTCTCTTATAAAGAGAGTTGTAGGTAGACTTTAAAAACCCTATGTAAATAGAGGTTTAATTTACTTGAGCTACCATTCTACGAACCTACAAAATCCCCATATAATTTCTACCTCATAAATCACCGTTGATTTATGTTTTCCTACTATTGAGTAGTTTTAAATTATGATTATTATATGAGTTTTGGTAATAAATGTCAAAAGGAATATAGAGATTTTTTTATCTATTTATAAAATTACAGATTTGCAGGTACTGAACGATGGGCGAGACCGATGACGACATCATCTAAATGAAGTAACCCAATACTTAAGAAAATACAGACGGTTAAATTTTCACCACAGCGAGCAATGGCAACTTTACCTCCTGCATTTAACCCAGTTGCTTTCATTGAAACTTGCATAATGGCATCACGTGTTGCACCTGCAACAGCTCCATCTAAAATAAAAGATTCTTTTGTCACATTTGTTTTACGTGAGGCAATAATCGCACGCTCAATAATTTTAGGAATGGATTGAAGTAAATTTCCCCCGATATCCACTGCAGTGGCATAAATACCTTGCGATCTTAATTCACGAACTAATTGATCTTCTTCACTTCTCGATGCGGTCATTGAAACTTTAACAGCCGCTTTAGCTACATCTAAACTACTAAATTCTTTCATCCTCAGACCTCCTTCAGCTACCATTTAAGGTTACACCTTTTTAGAAGAAAATACAAAATAAAAATAGAATTTTTTCTATAAATATATAAACAGAAATGTAATTCATAGTTTTTAAGTTCAAACACTTGTGGTCAAAATTCGTCAAAATCTATGTTAAAATAGTAGGGATTAAACATACATTTTAGGATAGAAATTGGGGCAACTA
>NZ_JAMQUS010000091.1:0-8619 GCF_025594995.1 Turicibacter sp. GALT-G1 | reverse complement strand
TAAGGTGTTTTTTGTTAGTGACTAAATATCCTGTCTAGAAATTTATTTTAAAATTATTTATTAAACTGCTTTGATATTAAAGCATCTTATAGTAAGTCTACCAACTCCAAAGGATTTGATAGCAATTCAACCAAACCTTAATGGTCACCCCTATTCAAAGCAAATAAAAAGGAGATTAAAAATCTCCTTTTTATTTATTCTGAACATAAGTTAACACTTCTTTAACTGTTTTATCAAAATGTTGTACATCAACCTTAAACCATGTAACATCCATTTGATTATTAAACCATGTATATTGACGTTTTGCATAACGTCGGGAATTTCGTTTAATTAATTCTTTACTTTCTTCTAATGAAATCAATCCCTTAAAATAATCATAAAGTTCTTTATATCCAATCGCTCGAATCGACTGAGATTCAGCCGGAATACCTTCATCAAATAAAGCTTTTACTTCTTCAACTAACCCTGTTTCATACATCGTATCAACACGCTTATTGATACGATCATATAAAACATTACGATCATCCGTTAATCCGATTAAGCAAGCGTCATAAATCATTTTATGTTCTTGTTTTTCAATCATTTCAGATTTTTTAACCCCTGAAGTTTCATAAATTTCAAGTGCTCGAATAACACGTTTACGGTTATTAGGATGAATGTCTTTTGCCCCCGCTTCATCAACAGCTGCAAGTTTAGCATGTAACTCTTCATTACTTAAATGACCATACTTCGCTTCATCAATCTCTTTTGATTCAGATTCTCCAGCAAATTCATAATCATACAAAACACTTTTAATATATAATCCTGTTCCACCCACGATAATCGGTAGCTTTCCACGAGATTTAATCTCTTCCATTTTAGCACGAACGGTTTGTTGGAATGCGGCTACAGAATATGGTTCATCTGGATTTTTTTCATCGATTAAATGATGTGGAATCCCTTGGCGCTCATCCATTGTTGCTTTAGCTGTTCCAATGTCCATTCCACGATAAATCTGCATCGAGTCGCCACTAATAATTTCACCATTTAATTGCTTCGCCAACTCGATACTCATTTTGGTTTTCCCAACGGCTGTTGGGCCAACAATACATAATACATCCATTTTTTCACCTACATTACGCGTTTAAACAATTTTTCAATTTCATACTTTGTCATTTTTACGATAATCGGACGTCCATGCGGACACGTATAAGGTTGCTCACAATAACAAAGGCTTTGAAGCAACTCTTTAATTTCATACTCATTAATGTACTGATTCGCTTTAATTGATCCTTTACAACTCATCATAATTGCCACTGATTCACGCAACTTCCCAATATCAACTTGGTTATCTAAAATCACCTGATGTAAAATTGTCTCAACAATCGATTTCGCATCCAATTTCTGTGCCCAAACAGGAATACTACGAACGACTAATGATTGACCTCCGAATTCTTCAATTTCAAAACCAAATTTCATTAAAGATGGAAGGGCTTCTTTTAAAAGTAATAGTTCGTTAGCTGCATATTTTAATACAATAGGAATCAACAACTCGACACAATCTCCACTCACATCACGTAAGAGTTGATAATTTTTCTCATATTGCACACGCTCCATCGCTGCATGTTGATCAACAATAAATAGTCCTTCTTCATTTTGAGCAAGTAAATACGTTCCATGAAGTTGTCCAATATAATAAAGTTCAAGTTTCGCTTCTTCCAGTTTCGTTGGTGCCACCACTTTAAGTTTCTCTTGACTCGATTGGGCTAAAGGTACTGATTGTGCGATCGTTTCAACTGACTCCTCGTGAACTGAATTCGCTTCCACATCAGTCACGACCGTACTCTCTTGAATTTCTTCAATGACTAACTTTTGCTTCATCACCATTGGTTCTGGTTGAATCACTTTTGACGGTGTCTCTACTTTGGTTGCCTGGAAACTTAGCGTTTGTTGAACTGGTTTTGATAGCTGAGGCATAACGGGAGCTTTAATTTCTGGTTGTGGAATATACTCCACGTGATTTAACACTTTTTTAATTTCTGTATAAATAAACGTTCTTAGCGCTTCTTCTTGTGAAAAGCGAACCTCTAGTTTAGCAGGATGAACATTAACATCCACTAACATCGGATCAAGCTTTAGATTAAGGACCACAATCGGATATTTATCTTTAGGTAATAAGGTATGATAGGCTTCTAAAATAGAGCGCATGACATTATAATTACGAATCGCACGCCCATTTACAATAATTGTCATATAATTTCGAGACGCACGGTTAATGATAGGATCACTAATAAATCCTGAAATTTCATATGTATCATTTTTCGCTGAAAAAGGGATCATCTTTTTCGCAATATCAAAACCATAAACACTAGCAATGACACTTTGTAAATTATTTTGGCCATTCGTTTGGAATAATAGTCGTTGATTATTAAATAATTTAAACGCAATCTCTGGATGAGAAAGTGCAATCTTATTGATATAATCTGTGATATGACTCAGTTCAGTATTCAACGATTTAATATGTTTCAAACGAGCTGGCGTATTAAAGAACAGATGATTCACTTCCATCTCAGTTCCCTTACGCATGACACCTGGTTTTGATGCAAGAACATCGCCACCTTTAATATTTAAATGCAATCCACTATTGATGCCATCTGATGTTTTTACATGAACATCTGAAACTGAAGCAATTGACGGAAGGGCCTCACCTCGAAACCCAAGTGTTTGAATTCTAAATATATCATATTGTGTTTTAACTTTACTTGTGGCGTGACGTTCAAAGGCGAGATGAGCATCTTCTTCACTCATCCCTTCTCCATTATCAATGACTTTAATTTGACGAACACCTGAATCTTGTAAATGAATTTCAATATTTGTACTTTGGGCATCAATCGCATTTTCAAGCAACTCTTTCACGACCGAGGCGGGACGTTCAATGACCTCTCCCGCTGCAATCATATTGGCCAGTTGCTCACTCATACGCTGTATTTTTCCCATAAGTCACCTACTTTCTTTGATTCATTTTCACCTTTAATTCATACATGACATTCATCGCCTGCATTGGTGTTAATTGATATAAATCAATCTGATCTAGTTCCTTAATGATATCTTCATAAGGATTTACATATTCTACTTTAACTTCAACTTTTGTTTTTTCTTTTTTAGGAGATTCTACAACTTCAAATAACGATAGCTGTCCTTGCTCGGCTTCAAGGGCTGGTTGTAGCTTTACATCTGGTTCCTTTACTACTGGGAGATCTTGAATAGGTTCTACCTCCACTTTCACTGCCGTTTCCAGTGAGTTTTGAATGGCTGTTTTATCTTGTTCAAGCGCATCTAATAATTGTTTTGCACGAGAAATTAAACTTGTCGGAAGCTTTGCAATCTGTGCGACATGAATCCCGTAACTCTTATCTGATGGTCCTTCCATGACCTTATGCATGAAGATTAATTGTCCTTCGTGCTCTTCGGCACGCACATGGCGATTTTCTAAATGCTCACACTTCTCTTCTAATTGAGTTAACTCATGATAGTGTGTCGAGAATAATGTTTTCGCTCCGACTTTATCATGAACATACTCAATAATGGATTGTGCCAAGGCCATTCCATCAAACGTTGCTGTTCCACGTCCAATTTCATCAAGTAAAATTAAACTATCTTTCGTAGCATGTTCAAGCGCATAATTCGTTTCCATCATTTCAACCATAAATGTACTATGTCCTGAAACTAAATCATCAGCTGCACCAATACGTGTAAAAATTTGATCAAAGATTGGTACATTAGCGACACTTGCCGGCACATAACATCCGATTTGAGCCATAATGGCAATTAAAGCTAATTGACGCATGTACGTCGATTTCCCCGACATGTTAGGACCTGTTATTAACAAGATGGATAAATCCGATGGCATCACACAATTATTTTCAACATATTGTGTGTCTTTTAATACCTTTTCAACTACTGGATGACGTCCATCTTTAATATCAATGATATGCTCACGATTTAATTGAGGGCGTGTATAGCGATTCTCTTCACTAATCGTTGCAAAGGATTGAAGGACATCAAAATAAGCCATCACTTTTGCAATCTGTTGAATCTTTGGAATCTCATTTTTAACAAGTTGGCGTAACTCACTAAATAATTCATATTCTAATTGAATCGATTTTTCTTCTGCATTTAAAATTAAATTTTCTTTTTCTTTTAATTCTTTGGTAATGAAGCGCTCCGCATTAACCAACGTTTGTTTACGCTCATAACCAGCATCTTCAGGAATTAAGTGTAAGTTCGCTTTACTAATTTCAATATAGTAACCAAACACTTTGTTATATTTAATCTTTAACGAACGAATCCCTGTCTTTTCACGTTCGGCCGCTTCTAATGCTAAAATCCACTCTTTCCCATGTGTCACAATGTAACGATACTCATCTAGTGTCTCATGATAGCCATCTTTAATGATACCACCCTCTTTAATTCCAATGGGTGGATTGTCAACGATTGCTTTTTCTAAAATATCCGTAATATGAGAACAATCCGCCATACGAGCTAATTGTTGCTGGATGGTGGGCATTGGCAATTGACTCAATAATGCTTTAATATGCGGGATTTGATTTAATGACGAGTTTAATTGTAATAAATCACGTGCATTCGCATTTCCAAACGCAATACGCCCTGATAAACGTTCTAAGTCATAAACTTCATCTAAGTGACGCTTTAACTCCTCTTTTAACATAAAATCACTCATGAATGATTCAACTACATCTAAACGTTCATTAATCATTTGTGCATTAATTGATGGACGTTCAATCCATTGTTTTAATAAACGACTTCCCATTGCAGTCTTTGTTTTATCAAGTAACCAAAGTAATGAACCTTGACGTGATTTTGAACGGATGGTCTCTGTTAACTCTAAGTTTCGGCGTGAATTATAATCTATGCTTAAATAGTCTTCATTCTTTGTTAAACTAATCGGTTGTAAGTGACCGAGTGCACTTTTTTGCGTACGAACTAGATAGTTGACTAAACGACCAAAGGCTTGCGTTAAATAACCATCGTTCACTTCCTCCGCTAAAATTTGATATTCAATTGGAATCAGGCGTTCTTCTTCATACGATAACACGATTTGTTTGAGCGCACGTAAGTTATAAAATATTTTAACATCAACGTCAGATCCAATAACGATTTCTTTACATCCTAAACTAATTAATTCCCCGACTAATGATTGATCTTCTTTCGGTAAACGCATCGCATAGTTTTCTCCGGTTGATAAATCACTGTACGCAATAGCATAGGCATCCTCAAAAGAAACGACTGATAAAATAAAGTTATTTTCTTTTTCATTTAATGCCGTTTGATTCATGACTGTTCCTGGTGTTAATAAACGAACGACTTCACGGCGAACAACCCCTTTCGCACTCGCTGGGTCTTCAACCTGCTCACAAACCGCTACTTTATAACCACGTTCAATTAAACGATTAATATAATTTTCAGCTGAGTGATGAGGAACCCCACACATAGGAACACGTTCTTCAGCTCCTGCTTCACGACCAGTTAGCGCAATTTCTAATTCTTTTGATGCTAATTGGGCATCTTCAAAAAATAGCTCATAAAAATCACCTAATCTAAAAAAGACAAAGGCGTCTTGATAATTCTCTTTGATAGTCAAATATTGTTGCATCATAGGTGTGTATTTAGACTTATCTCGCATGATAAAAACTCCTTCTTTTTTCACATGTTTTTATTATAGCATAAAGTGTCGATTTAAGGACGTTCGGAAGGCGCGATTACAAACATTTCAATTTCTTCTATGATAGACGAATTTAAGGAGTTTTAATCATTCGAATAATTTTCTCAGAAATAAAAAAAAGAATAAGGCATTTCTGCCTTATTCTCCTCTAAAAGGTGAGTTTTTTAAGAAGTTTGGATTAATTTGTTGGTCGATTTCATCTTCTTCATCGTCTGTATCGCAGTCGTTTTCAACTGGTCCTAAGATTGACACACGCATTTTTGTTTCTCCGATGACTTCAACCACAATTTCGAACTCAACTTCAACAACGATTTCACCATCTTCAATTCTTGCATCGACGCAAGTTGGTTGTTGAATGGTTCTCGCAATGACTTCATCACCTTCATATAAGCAATCACGGATGGTACGATGAACATTAACTTGATCATCATATTCAATTGTTTGACGCGCTACTTCAGTTTGTGTATTATCAGCAAATGAATACCACACGTTAATGTCATAAACACCTTTTACATCAACAGAATTATCACATTTTCTTGCTCCGAATTTATGATTAATAATCCAGCATCCTAAGATACTATCTGCTGGGCTTCTTAAATCATTAAGAGGTGATGTGATTTTAAATCTTTTTTTACCTTTACCGATTACGGCTTTTGTTACAATTTCACGAATATCATTCATCCTAATACCTCCTCACTGATACTATATTCAGCTCTTAACCTATTTGATACTTAATTGAATGACTTTATGAGATTTCATTCAAGAAAAACTTCATGCCTCCTCACGAATTTTCCTGAACGCCTATCACCCATTGGCCTCACAAAAGTATGTAAAATTAAAAAACATCTTAGCTATTCACTAAGATGTTTATTAACCTTATATTGTATTATATGAGTCATCGTCGAAAAGAGTTCATTCAACTCAATCTGAGTCTGAATATATTCATTAAAGAGCGGATTATCGTAAAGCTCATCTTCTAAAGCTTTCATTTCAGCTTCTTTTTGTAACTTCGCATTCAACTTTCCATAATGCTCAAATTTAATGAGCTCTTTTTGTTTTTTAATATATTCATCATATAACGCTAGTAGTTTTTCATTTTGGTGAACCTTTTGCGTTAATTGACGATAACGTTCCATAATCGGATCGGTTGCTAATTTTTCTTTTAATTTTTCAAAAGAAGGTAAGTTAGTTTGTTGTGTCATCGTTAACCATCTCTCCAGCTAAATGCCATGTTTTAGCTTCAGTGATTTTAACATTAACGATTTGACCGATTTTAGACGCATCTCCTTTGAAGTTAACTAGCTTATTGTGGCGTGTATATCCCGCTAACATCGTATCATCATTTTTACTTGTTCCTTCAACTAAAACATCAACGATTTGACCTTCAAAGCGTTTATTTCCAGCGCGGAATCCACGATTAATTGCTTCATTTAAGCGATTTAAACGATCTTTTTTATCTGCTTCAGATACGTTATCTTCCATACGTGCAGCTGGTGTTCCTTCACGTGGAGAGAAGATGAATGTGAAGGCTCCTTCATATCCTACCTCTTCTACTAGTGATAATGTATCTTGGAATTGTTCCTCTGTTTCACCTGGGAATCCAACGATAATATCTGTTGTAATTGATACGCCTGGGATCGCCGCTTTAAGATCACGAACTAACTGTAAATACATTTCACGTGTATATTTACGGTTCATACGTTTTAAAACTTCATTATTTCCAGATTGAACTGGTAAATGGATATGCTCCACTAAGTTTCCACGTTTCGCTAAAGCTGCGATTGTTTTTTCATCAAAATCACGTGGATGTGATGTTGTGAAACGGATACGTGGAACATCGATTTTATTTAAATCGTTTAATAAATCACCGAATGTATATTCACGGTCTTTGAAGTCTTTTCCGTATGCATTAACGTTTTGTCCCAATAATGTGACTTCTTGATATCCTTCCGCTGCTAAGTGTTGAATCTCAGCAATGATATCTTCTGGTAAACGGCTACGCTCTTTACCACGTGTATACGGTACAATACAGTATGTACAGAATTCATCGCAACCATACATAATATTTACCCATGCCTTAATACTTCCTTGACGTGTACGAGGCATGTTCTCAATAATTTCTCCTTCTTGAGACCAAACTTCAATCACGCGTTCTTTCCCCATTAATGCATTATGAATGTACTCTGGTAAGCGGTAGATGTTATGTGTTCCGAAAACTAAATCAACATATTGGTATTTTTCCATGATTTGATTAACGACTTTTTCTTCTTGTGACATACATCCACAAACCCCTAAAATCAAATCAGGATTTGTGCGTTTTAAACGTTTTAAACGCCCTAATTCACCAAAGACACGGTTTTCTGCGTTTTCACGAATAGCACACGTATTTAAGATAATTAAATCAGCTTCTTCTTGTGATTCAGCTTTACTATACCCTAATTCTTCTGCAATACCGATAATCGCTTCTGAATCATGCTCATTCATTTGACAACCATAAGTTTGAATTAAATACTTCTTCCCTTTTCCAATATTCTTAATTGACTGTTCAATAACGAAATCACGGTGAACGTGTGCTTGTTCACGGCTACGTTTACGAGCGCTATTGATGCTTGGACGTTGGAAATAGCGGCTATAATCTTTTTCAGCTTTTGGCTGATTTGCTTGTAACGATAATTCTTTTTGTTGTTCATTCATCCTTATCACCTATATCTTAAAGCTTTATTAATCCACTTTATTCTCTATGTGACAAAACACGAGTCACTTTGTCTATTATACCTTACAACATATACAATAATCAACTCATGTCCACCTCGCTTTACCCCTTTAAAAAAGGATACAAAAAAAGACTAGTGACCATTTATAGCCACTAGTCTTTTCTATGTGCGCCCGGCATGGGT
>NZ_JAMQUS010000090.1:0-1141 GCF_025594995.1 Turicibacter sp. GALT-G1 | reverse complement strand
TAAAGCGAGTAAAAAGTCGACGATTTCCTTTTGAGAGATATATTTTTTGAAACATTTAGAATAGAAGTAGTGGGTAGAATGGATATCCTCTTGGGCTTTTAATAAGAGGCGCCAGTAATGTTTGAATTTGTTGTAGAACTCTTTGTTTTGGTTCATGAAACGAATACGAGTTTTATTAAGGGCGCGAGATAAAAGTTGAACAACATGAAACTTATCTAAAACAATCTTAGCGTTAGGAAAAACCTCTTTAATGAGTGTCATGTAAGGGGCGTACATATCAATAACAACGTGAGTCACCCCTTCACGGGCTTCTTTAGAAAAACGCATGAAATAAGGTTTTAAGGTGCTTAGGCGTCGGTCTTCAATGATATCAATCACTTTTCCATTTGAGGCATCGCAAAAGAGGAAGGACATCGCACCTTGGGCTGACTTGACGGACTTAAATTCATCGAAACAAAGCACCTGAGGAAGAGCGTTAAAATGAAGGGGTTGTTCCTCGTAAGACGTATGAATGATCCGATTAACGGTTGAATGGGAAACATTGAGTTCACGGGCAATATCTGATTCAGATTTTTTATGGCTAGCCTCTAGAAAAATGGCTTGTTTAAGGGGATTAGAAAGGTAACAATTAGATTCCACAAGAGAGGTTTTAAGCGTAAAGGTACTGTTACAATGACGGCATTTATAGCGTTGCTTTTTTAAATCTAGATAGGTATCAAAGCCAGAGAGTTTCATCATCTTAATACGAGAGGTTTTGAAGCCGTGTTTAATAATGTTTGAATCAAAAATATGGCCACACTGATAACAATGGGTAGGCTGAAAAGACAAGATTCCTGAGATAAGTTTTGAACGAACCCCGTTAATCATCACTTCTTTCATCCAATCTTCTGGAAAAGTGATTGTTTTATCTTTTAAATCAAGTAAAGTTGAGATACAATGAGTATGAGACATTATTCCAATCCTTTCGTGTTTTTTTGGTCAATTACATGGTATAGAATTTGGGACATAATGTCTCTTTTTTTTGTACTTATTTTTTACTTCAAATAAAAGAGGTGTGGGAGTCACCCACACCAAATATTATAGAACCCTTTTTTTTTTTTTTATACTTTATACCAAAATGTTGTAATTTGGTGGTTTTATT
>NZ_JAMQUS010000009.1:0-15773 GCF_025594995.1 Turicibacter sp. GALT-G1 | reverse complement strand
ACCAAATATTATAGAACCAATAATGTTATTAATATTGTATATGGAAGAAATTAGTGGAGTTATAAAAAATATTAATAAGATATAGTTTTAGTATTTTTATGTAGTTGGTTGGTATAATCAATTAACGATAAATAGATTTATTGATATAAAAAATAATTATATATTTAAATTATTCACTCCTGGATTTTAAATGTTTAGGTGTAATGTAAAACAAATTAATTATAAATATACTAAATATGAAGTAATTATTTCCTATTTTGCAATAACGGTTTGTGAACACTAATTGGCAATGAGTTAAACGATTTTCTTATTGCTTCAGTTAATGAGGCTAATATTACAATAGAGGAAGTTAAATATATGTAGAAATAAATAATATATCTATAAGAGTAAAATCAAACTTTATTAGAGAATTTAAAAATCTAAAACCTATAGGTTCACTTCTTCTTTAGGGAAAGATTATGATCGTTTTTTATAATTAGTGATGGAGTACATTATTTTTGACTACTATCAGGAGATATGTCTATCACTAAGGAGGGAATAACTCCTATAGATAATGTATTCATCAGAAACAAAGTCATTCTAATGATGCGAGTTTATCAATCATTTTATCTTTAAGAATATAAGACTGAATAGTGTTGTGAGATTTTATGTATTCCTAGAAATACGTATTATTAAGTAAAGTCTTAAATAATACTTAGTATCTCAAAATCCAAAGAAGAGCTATGGCTCCACAATGATTTAGAATATACAAGACTTTAATGACTTAAGGACGACATTAAAAAATGTTTTAGATAATAATATTATCTTTAGGATAATAAATGTATTAAACATAACTAAAATGTTATTTATAAATATTCAATAATTAATTATTTTAAAATCAATAATAGCTACATTTCTAAAAATTTAGTTGGATAGTAGTCTAGTGTTAAATTTTATTTTTAAATAAAATACAATATTTACTTGTCATAAATGTTTGATTGTTCGTTTAAGATATGTTAAATTTGTTTATGTAAATTAGTCCGAAAACTGCGAAGAGATGAGTCACTGTCGAAATATACATCTATGAATAAAAAATAAAAAAATATTTGATTTATTTAGTTTTTTCATGTATAATAGATATGTTGACTTGAGCGTTGAAGCGAAAGGTTGCTGACACACCCGGCCGATTTGCCATGGCAATGTGGCAGGTAATTTTCGTGGAGCTAGTCTATTCCTAAAAATAGGCGAAGGGAGGAAATAAAATGGCAAAACAAAAAATCAGAATCCGTTTAAAAGCTTATGATCACAGAATTTTAGATCAATCTGCAGAAAAAATCGTTGAAAGTGCTAAGAAAACAGGAGCTAAAGTGGCAGGACCAATCCCACTTCCAACTGAAAAGCAAGTTTACACGATCTTACGTGCGGTACATAAATACAAAGATTCTCGTGAGCAATTCGAAATGCGCACTCACAAACGTCTGATTGACATTGTTGAACCAACTGCTCAAACTGTTGATTCATTAATGCGCTTAGATTTACCATCTGGTGTAGACATCGAAATCAAATTATAATATATACGAAATAGGAGGTGTAACTCATGGCCAAAGGAATCTTAGGTAGAAAAATTGGTATGACTCAAATTTTCACTGAAGAAGGGAAATTAATTCCTGTAACTGTTGTGCAAGCAACACCTAACGTTGTTTTACAAGTTAAAACAAACGAAACTGATGGATACGAAGCTATCCAAGTTGGATTTGAAAATAAACGCGAAAAATTAGCTAACAAACCTGAAATGGGACACGTTGCTAAAGCTGAAACAGCGCCTAAGCGCTTCGTTCGTGAATTCCGTAACGTAAATGTAGCGGAATATCAAGTTGGTCAAGAGATCAAAGTTGACACTTTTGCTGAAGGAGAAGTTGTTGACGTAACTGGTAAGACTAAAGGTAAAGGATTCCAAGGTGTTATTAAACGTCATGGACAATCTCGTGGACCTATGGCTCACGGTTCTCGTTACCATCGTCGTCCAGGTTCAATGGGATCGATTGCTGCTAACCGCGTTTTAAAAGGTAAAAAATTACCTGGACAAACTGGTGGAAACATCGTAACTGTTCAAAACCTTGAAGTAGTTAAAGTTGATACAGAACGTAACGTTTTATTAATCAAAGGAAATGTACCAGGAGCTAAAAAATCTTTAGTTATGGTTCGTTCTGCTGTTAAAGCAAAATAGTTTAGTACAGTAGGAAAGGAGGATTCATAATGCCACAAGTAGCATTATATAACCAACAAGGTGCTCAAGTTGGAGAAATCGTGTTAAACGAAACAATCTTCGGTATTGAGCCTCATAAACAAGCAATGTTCGATGCTGTAATTATGCAACGTGCATCAATGCGTCAAGGAACGCACAAAACTAAAACTCGTACTGAGGTACGTGGTGGTGGACGTAAACCTTGGAAACAAAAAGGTACTGGACGTGCTCGTCAAGGATCTATCCGTGCACCTCAATGGCGTGGTGGAGGAATCGTATTCGGACCAGTTCCACGTAGCTATGCATACAAATTAAACAAAAAAGTTCGTCGCTTAGCTTTAAAATCTGCGTTATCAACTAAAGTTGTTGAAAATGAAATCGTAGTTTTAGATGCATTAGCATTCGAAGCTCCAAAAACAAAAGAAATGATCTCTGTTTTAGGTGCTTTAAACATCACATCTAAAGCATTAGTTGTAACTGCTGAAGAAAATACAACAGTTGAATTATCAACTCGTAACATCCCAGGTGTTAAAGTGTTATCAGTAGCTCAATTAAATGTATTAGATCTTTTAGATGCAACTAAGTTAGTTATTACTCAAGATGCAGTTAAAAAGATTGAGGAGGTGCTTGCATAATGAAAGATGCTAGAGATATCGTTAAGCGCCCAATTATCACTGAAAAATCTTATGATTTAATGAATGAAGGTAAATTCACTTTCGAAGTTGATAAAAAAGCAAACAAAATCGAAGTTAAACAAGCTTGTGAAGCTTTATTCAATGTAAAAGTTGAGAAAGTAAACATCGTTAACGTTCGTCCTAAAAAACGTCGTGTTGGACGTTATGAAGGATTCAAGCCTTCAATGAAAAAAGCTATCGTAACATTAGCTGAAGGACAAACAATCGAAAAGTTTGAAGTATAATTAATAAGTCGTAAAAGGAGGGAACAAGATGGCTATTAAAAAGTATAAACCTACCACGAATGGTCGTCGTAACATGTCAGTTTTAACATTTGACGAAATTACGACTAATAAACCAGAGAAATCATTATTAGCTCCTTTAAGCAAAAAAGCAGGGCGTAATAATCATGGTCAAATCACAGTACGTCATCACGGTGGTGGACACAAACGTAAATACCGTATCATCGACTTTAAACGTACAAAAGACGGTATTCCAGGACGTGTTGCTACAATCGAATACGATCCAAACCGTTCAGCAAACATCGCATTAATCAACTACGCTGATGGAGAAAAACGATACATTATCGCTCCTAAAGGATTAAAAGTTGGAATGCAAATTGAATCAGGTGCTAATGCGGATATCAAAATTGGTAATGCATTACCAATCATGAACATCCCAGTTGGTACATTAATTCACAACATCGAGTTAAAACCTGGTAAAGGTGGACAATTAGTACGTTCAGCAGGAACTTCTGCTCAAATCTTAGGGCGTGAAGAGCGTTACGTATTAGTTCGTTTAGCTTCAGGTGAAGTTCGTAAAGTATTAGGAACTTGCCGTGCAACAATCGGTGAAGTTGGTAATGCTGACCACGAATTAGTAAACATCGGTAAAGCAGGTCGTACACGTTGGTTAGGTACTCGTCCAACTGTTCGCGGTTCTGTAATGAACCCTAATGACCATCCACACGGTGGTGGGGAAGGACGTACTCCAATCGGACGTAAATCTCCAGTTACACCATGGGGTAAACCAGCTCTTGGTTTAAAAACTCGTAACAAGAAAAAAGCATCAAGTAAATTAATTGTTCGCGGACGCAACAAATAATAAAGATATATGCTAAATGTAAATGTTCGAAAGGAGGAAATTTAGAATGGGACGTAGTTTAAAAAAGGGACCTTTCTGTGACGATCATTTAATGAAAAAAGTTGTAGCTGCTAACGAAAGCGGAGACAAAAAAATCATTCAAACTTGGTCACGTCGTTCAACAATTTTCCCACAGTTTGTAGGACATACAATTGCTGTTTATGATGGACGCAAGCATGTTCCTGTATATGTTACTGAAGATATGGTAGGACACAAATTAGGTGAATTCGCGCCAACTCGTACTTATAAAGGACACATCAAAGAAGACAAAAAAACTAGACGTTAATATTGAGAGGAGGACATGGCTATGGAAGCTAAAGCTATGGCTAGAACAGTTCGCATTGCTCCTCGTAAAGCACGCTTAGTGATTGATTTAATTCGAGGAAAACAAGTAGGCGAAGCATACGCAATTTTAAAACACACTCCTAAAGCGGCATCTCCGATTGTTGAGAAAGTTTTAAAATCAGCTATCGCAAATGCTGAACACAACTTAAACTTAGATATCAATTCATTATATGTTAAGGAAGCATATGTGAATGAAGGTACAACATTAAAACGATTCCGTCCACGTGCACAAGGTCGTGCATCACAAATCAACAAAAGAACATCTCACATCACTATCGTGGTAGCTGAGAAAAAATAATTAAAGGAGGGATACGAAGTGGGTCAAAAAGTTAGTCCAATTGGTTTACGTGTTGGTGTAATCCGTGATTGGGATGCTCGTTGGTATGCAAACGATAAAGACTTCGCTACTTTATTACACGAAGACTTAAAAATCCGTGATTACATTAATAACAAATTCAAAAGAGCTTCGGTATCACGCGTTGAAATCGAACGTGCAAAAAACCGTGTTAATATTATCGTTCATACGGCTAAACCAGGTATGGTAATCGGTCGTGGTGGATCAGAAAAAGATGCAGCTGTTGCTCAATTAGAAAAAATGACAGGTAAACGTGTTTTCATCCGTATCGTTGAAATCAAACGTCCTGAAGTTGATGCTCAATTAGTTGCAAACTCAATCGCAGAACAATTAGAAAATCGTGCTTCTTTCCGTCGTGTACAAAAAGTTGCAATCCAACGTGCTATTAAATTTGGTGCTAAAGGGATTAAAACTCAAGTATCAGGACGTTTAGGTGGAGCAGATATGGCTCGTGCTGAAGGATATAGTGAAGGAAATGTACCTTTACATACATTACGTGCTGATATCGACTACGCTACAGCAGAAGCAGATACAACTTACGGTAAATTAGGTATTAAAGTATGGATCTACAAAGGTGAAGTATTACCTACAAAAAACCGTCAAGTAGCAAAGGAGGGTAAATAATATGTTAGTACCTAAACGTACAAAATATCGTCGCCCTCACCGCTTGTCTTATGAAGGACGTGCAAAAGGTGGAACAACTGTAGTATTTGGTGAGTATGGTTTACAAGCAACAACTGGTGCTTGGGTAACTAACCGTCAAATCGAAGCAGCTCGTATCGCTATGACTCGTTATATGAAACGTAGCGGACGTGTATGGATTAAAATCTTCCCTCATCAAGCTAAAACTGCTAAACCTTTAGAAGTCCGCATGGGATCAGGTAAAGGGGCTCCAGACGGATGGGTTGCAGTAGTAAAACCTGGAAAAGTTATGTTTGAAATTGGTGGTGTATCTGAAGAGATCGCTCGTGAAGCATTACGTTTAGCTTCTCACAAATTACCAGTTCAAACTAAGTTTGTAAAACGTGTAGACGGTGGTGATAGTAATGAAAGCTAATGAAATCCGTAATTTAACCACTACAGAAATCGAAGCTAAAATTAACGAATTAAAAGATGAGTTATTCAACCTTCGTTTCCAATTAGCTACAGGACAATTAGAAAACACTGGTCGTATTCGTGAAGTACGTAAAGGTATTGCACGTATGAAAACGATCATTAGCGAACGCGAAAACAATAAATAATGAGCTTGAGAGGAGGTTCACTTATGGAACGTACTAAAAAAACTTTTACTGGACGTGTAGTTTCAGATAAAACAGATAAAACAATTACAGTACTTATCGAATCTTACAAAGTACATCCTCTATACGGTAAACGAGTTAAATATTCAAAAAAATATGCAGCTCACGATGAGTTAAATGAAGCAAAAGTTGGAGATTTAGTTCGCATTGAAGAATGCCGTCCTATGTCAAAAACAAAAAAATTCCGTTTAGTTGAAATTGTTGAAAAAGCAGTTATTATTTAATTAATTTTATTGAAATACTGGAGTCTTGAAAGGAGGTCCAATCATGATTCAACAAGAAACACGTTTAAGAGTTGCTGATAACTCTGGTGCAAAAGAATTATTAGCAATTAAAATTTTAGGTGGTTCTCACAAAAAAACTGGTAACATCGGTGATGTTATTGTTGCTACAGTTAAGTCAGCAGCGCCAGGTGGAGTTGTTAAAAAAGGTGATGTTGTTAAAGCAGTAATCGTCCGTACGAAAACTGGAGCTCGTCGTGCTGATGGATCATACATTAAATTTGATGAAAACGCAGCAGTTATTATTAAAGACGATAAATCTCCACGTGGTACTCGTATCTTCGGACCAGTAGCTCGTGAATTACGCGATAAAGATTTTATGCGTATTGTTTCATTAGCTCCAGAAGTACTTTAATTAACACTTAATCCTTAAGATTAGGAGGTGCACGATATGCAAATTAAAACTGGAGATAAAGTAGTTATCATTTCAGGTAAAGATAAAGGTAAAGAAGGTGTTGTTCTTTCAGCAAACCCATCTAAAAACAAGGTGGTTGTTGAAGGTGTAAATGTTGTTAAAAAACACGTACGCCCTTCTCAAATGAATCCAGATGGTGGAATCGTTGAATTTGAAGCACCGATCCATGCATCTAACGTTATGATTGTAGATCCAAAGAGTGGTAAACCAACACGCGTAGGATATAAATTCGTTGACGGTAAAAAAGTACGCTTCGCTAAAAAATCAGGTGAAGTATTATAATATAGTTTAACAACGAAGGGAGGTAAACCTGCATGAATCGTTTACGTCAAAAATACGAAAATGAAGTAAAAAACCAAATGGTTGAAAAATTCGGATATAAATCTGTAATGCAAATCCCAACAATTGATAAAATCGTTATCAACATGGGTATCGGAGATGCTGTAAGCAACTCTAAAGTTTTAGATGAGGCTGTAGCTGAATTAGCTTTAATCACTGGTCAAAAACCAGTTATCACACGTGCTAAGAAATCTATCGCTGGTTTCCGTCTTCGTGAAGGAATGCCAATCGGATGTAAAGTTACATTACGTGGTGAGCGTATGTATGATTTCTTAGATAAATTAGTATCAATTTCTTTACCACGTGTACGCGACTTCCGCGGAGTTTCTAAAAAATCATTCGATGGACGTGGAAACTACACATTAGGTGTTAAAGAACAATTAATTTTCCCAGAAATCGACTTCGATAAAGTAAATAAAGTTCGAGGAATGGATATCGTTGTAGTTACAACTGCTAACACAGATGAAGAAGCTCGTGAGTTGTTAACTCAATTAGGGATGCCATTTCAAAAATAATTGATGAAAGGAGGCGTCACTCATGGCTAAAAAATCTATGATTATCAAACAACAGCGTAAACAAAAATTCGCAGTTCGTGAATATACACGTTGCGAGCGTTGTGGTCGTCCACACTCTGTCTTACGCAAATTCAAATTATGCCGTATTTGCTTCCGTGAATTAGCATATAAAGGACAAATCCCAGGTGTTAAAAAAGCAAGCTGGTAATAAACTTAATTCTCTTTAAACGGGAAGGAGGAAAAATAAATGGTAATGACAGATCCTATTGCAGATATGTTAACACGTATTCGTAACGCAAACCAAATGCGTCATGAAGTGGTTGAAATGCCAGCTTCTAAAATGAAACGTGAAGTATTAGAATTATTAAAACGTGAAGGTTTCATTCGCGATGTAGAATATATTGAAGATAACAAACAAGGTGTTTTACGTGTTGCTTTAAAATACGGTAAAAACAACGAACGTGTTATCACAGGTTTAAAACGTATCTCTAAACCAGGTTTACGTGTATACGTTAAAAATACAGAAGTTCCTAAAGTATTAAACGGATTAGGTATCGCTATCTTATCTACTTCTAAAGGAATTATGGCTGATAAAGAAGCTCGTCAACAACAAGTTGGTGGAGAAGTATTAGCTTACGTTTGGTAATAAATAAAGACAGGAGGTGTCACATAAATGTCTCGTATTGGTAATAAACCAGTAGCATTACCTTCTGGTGTTGAAGTGATTGTTGCTGAAAATAACTTAGTTACTGTGAAGGGACCTAAAGGGGAACTTTCTCGTACATTTAATGCAAATATGCAAATTACAGTTGAAGGAAACGAATTAACTGTAGTTCGTCCTAACGATAACAAGGAAAACAAAATGTTACACGGAACAACACGTGCTTTATTAAACAACATGGTTGTTGGTGTATCTGAAGGGTTTACTCGTGAGTTAGAAATCATCGGGGTTGGATACCGTGCACAAAAACAAGGAGAAAAACTTGTATTAAACGCTGGATACTCTCACCCAGTTGAGATGGATGCACCTGCAGGTGTAACTATCGAAGTACCTAACAATACTACTGTAGTAGTAAAAGGGATCGACAAACAAGTAGTTGGAGAATTCGCTGCTAACATTCGCGCTGTACGTGCTCCTGAACCATACAAAGGAAAAGGAATCCGTTACAAAGGTGAACATGTTCGTCGTAAAGAAGGTAAAAAAGCTAAAAAATAATTCGAAAGGGGTGGCCTGAATGATTAAAAAAGTATCACGTAATGAGTTACGTAAACAAAGACATTACCGTGTACGTGCTAAAGTTACAGGAACTGCAGAGCGCCCACGCTTAAATGTATTCCGCTCTAGCAAACACATTTATGCGCAAATCATTGATGATGTAACTGGTACTACATTAGTTAGTGCATCAACTTTAGATAAAGATTTAAACATCGCTTCTACAGGTAACGTTGAAGCAGCTAAAGCAGTAGGTGCAGCAGTTGCTAAACGCGCTTTAGAAAAAAATATCACATCAGTTGTTTTCGACCGTGGAGGATATATCTATCACGGACGTGTTGCAGCATTAGCTGAAGCAGCTCGTGAAAATGGATTACAATTCTAATTAAAGAAGGAGGGACAAAGATGCGTCAAATCATTGACCCTAGTAACTTAACACTTGAAGAACGTGTAGTTACTATTAATCGTGTAACGAAGGTAGTAAAAGGTGGACGTCGTTTCCGTTTTGCTGCATTAGTTGTTGTCGGTGACAAAAATGGTCACGTTGGTTTCGGTACTGGTAAAGCTCAAGAGGTACCTGAAGCAATCAAAAAAGCAGTTGAAAGTGCTAAAAAGAACTTAATCTATGTACCTACAGTTGGAACTACAATTCCTCACCAAATCGTTGGAGAATTCGGTTCAGGTAGCGTATTATTAAAACCTGCTTCTGCCGGTACAGGAGTTATCGCAGGTGGACCAGTACGTGCCGTATTAGAGTTAGCTGGAGTACAAGATATCTTATCAAAATCTTTAGGATCAAACACACCAATTAACATGGTTCGTGCAACAATCAATGGTTTAGAAAATTTAAAAACAGTTGAGCGCGTAGCTGAATTACGTGGGAAAACTGTTGAAGAAATCTTAGGATAAGGAGGGAACTCCAATGGCTAAAGAATTACACATTACTTTAACACGTAGTGTAATCGGTCAAAATGAATCTCAACGTGCAACAGTTCAAGCATTAGGTTTAAAAAAATTAAACCAAACAGTTGTTAAAGCTGACAATGTAGCTGTTCGCGGTATGATTAATAAAGTATCTCATTTATTGACTGTAGTAGAGAAATAATCAAAGAGGAGGTGACTTTCGGTGAAATTACATGAGTTAACATATACTGAAGGGTCTCGTAAAGATAGAAAACGTATCGGTCGTGGACACGGTTCAGGTCAAGGTAAAACTGCAGGTAAAGGACACAAAGGACAAAACGCTCGTTCAGGTGGTGGAGTTCGTTTAGGATTCGAAGGTGGTCAAACTCCTTTATTCCGTCGTTTACCAAAACGTGGATTTACTAACATCAACCGTAAAGAATACGCTATCGTTAATTTAGATCAATTAAATAAATTCGAAGATGGAACAGTTGTTACTGCAGAACTTTTATTAGAAACTGGAGTAATTAAAAAATTACACTCTGGGCTTAAAGTTTTAGGACAAGGACAACTAGAGAAGAAATTAACTGTTAAAGCAGCTAAATTCTCAAAAACAGCAGAAGAACAAATTGCGGCTCAAGGTGGATCAATCGAGGTGGTATAATGGCTACTTTCAGTAAGATATGGAAGAACGCTGATTTACGTAAAAAGATCCTATTCACGTTGATGATCTTTGTTGTCTATCGTATTGGATCTTATATTCCTGTGCCAACCATCAATACATCTGTTTTAGAAGCTTCCGCGCAAACTCCGATGCTTGGATTCTTTGATACATTAAGTGGAGGGGCATTGAAACGATTTTCATTGTTTGCGATGTCTATCTCTCCTTATATTACTGCATCAATTGTTATCCAGTTGCTTCAAATGGATGTTGTACCGATTTTGTCTGAATGGGCAAAAGAAGGTGAAACTGGTAAACGTAAGTTAAATCAATTAACTCGTTATGTCACTTTAGTTCTTGCATTTGTTCAAGCCATTGCAATGTCAATTGGTTTCGATTTAGGATATCAAGGGATTTTACTGGAAAGTCATTCAGTAATCACTTATCTTTATATTGCATTAACTATGACAGCAGGTACGGCTGTTATGATTTTCCTTGCTGATCAAATTACTAGCAAGGGAATTGGTAATGGTACATCAATGATTATCGTAGCAGGTATTTTATCTCGTGTTCCATATATGCTAAACGATTTATACACGAAATACTTGGTAAATATAACAGTATCTAACGTGTTAGCATTTATTTCAGTGTTAGCATTGTTAGCTCTGACAATTATTGCTGTTATCTATTTACAAAGCGCAACTAGAAAATTACCAATTCAATATGCCAATAGACATAATTCTGCTCAGTTATCGGGACGTAAAGATTCATTTATTCCGCTGAAGTTAAATTCAGCTGGGGTAATTCCAGTAATTTTTGCAGCTTCACTTGTGAGCTTACCGTTAACTGTAGTAAATTTCTTGCCTGAATCAGGTGTAACTAATGTAATTAAAGCTATCTTTAATTACCAACAACCAATTGGGTTTATTTTATATGTTGTATTAATCGTTGCTTTCACTTACTTCTATGCTTTCGTACAAGTAAGTCCAGAAAAAGTAGCAGAAAACCTTAAAAAACAAGGATCATACATTCCAGGTGTAAGACCGGGTGTTGATACTGAAGAATATTTATCAAAAGTTTTATCTCGTATCACTTTTATTGGAGCTATTTATTTAGTAGTCATTGCGGGCTTACCAATTGTATTTGGCGCAATCACTGATTTACCAAGTAGTGTTGAAATTGGTGGTACAAGCTTATTAATTGTTGTAGGTGTAGCAATCGAAACTGCTAAGCAAATCCAAACAAAAACAATGGATCAAAAATATAAAGGATTCATCAAATAATTGAGGTGATATGATGAAAATCGTATTTATGGGGCCTCCGGGTGCTGGTAAAGGTACTCAGGCTGAAAAAATTATTGAAAACTATCAAATTCCACATATCTCAACTGGAGATATGTTTAGGAAGGCGATAAAAGACCAAACTGAATTAGGTATGGAAGCTAAGCGTTACATGGATCAAGGTGCATTAGTACCTGACCATGTTACAATTGGTATTGTAAAGGATCGCTTGTCTGAATCAGATTGCAAGTCGGGATTCCTGTTAGATGGTTTTCCACGAACAGTAGATCAGGCAAAAGCCTTAGATGAAATACTGACTTCTCTTGATTCGAAGATTGATTATGTAATTAATATTGATGTTGATTTAGACATTCTTAAAGAGCGCTTAACTGGACGTCGTATTTGTCGTTCATGTGGGGCAACTTATCACATGATCTTCAATCCTCCTGCAGTTGCTGGTACTTGTGACAAGTGTGGTGGAGAATTATATCAACGTAAAGATGATAATGAAGAAACGGTTGGTAATCGCTTAGATGTTTACGTTAGTCAAACTAAGCCTTTATTAGATTATTACTCTTTAGCAGGAAATCTTGTTAATATTAATGGTCAACAATCAATTGATCTTGTATTTGCAGAAATCCAAGATGTACTTGGAGGCAATAAATAATGATTATTTGTAAGACTCCACGCGAAATTGATATTATGCGAGAAGCCGGTCGTATTGTTGCTTTAGCTCATCAAGAGGTTCAAAAGCACATTAAACCTGGCGTTACAACGAAGCAGTTAGATAAAATTGTAGAAGATGTAATTCGTAGTCAAGGCGCAATACCTTCTTTTAAAGGTTATCATGGATTCCCTGCAAGTATTTGTGCATCAGTAAACGATGAACTTGTTCACGGTATTCCAGGAAATCGTGTCTTAAAAGATGGAGATATTATCTCAATCGATATCGGCGCGAAATATAATGGATATCATGGTGATTCAGCTTGGACTTACCCAGTAGGGAAAATCTCAGATGAAGCTCAACGATTACTTGATGTAACTAAACAATCATTATTTGTCGGTTTAGAACAGGCTAAAGCGGGAAATCGTTTATCAGATATCTCACACGCTATTCAAGTGTATGTAGAATCTCATAATTTCTCGATTGTCCGTGAGTACGCTGGGCATGGTGTCGGTCAAGATCTACATGAAGATCCTTCAATTCCACACTATGGACCTCCTGGACGAGGACCAAGATTGAAAACAGGTATGACTTTAGCAATCGAACCTATGGTTAATTATGGTGAGAGATACGTTCGTACTTTAGCTGATAATTGGACTGTAGTTACTCGTGATAAAGCTCTCTGTGCTCATTTCGAACATACTGTTGTCATCACTGACAATGGATATGAAATATTAACTAAGTTATAAAGATAAGGAGGCATAATCAATGGCTAAGCAAGACGTTATTGAAGTAGAAGCTACCGTTATCGATAATTTGCCAAACGCTATGTTTAAAGTAGAATTAGAAAATGGTCATCAATTAATTGCTCACGTTTCTGGTAAAATCCGTATGAACTTCATTCGTATTTTACCAGGTGATAAAGTAACAGTAGAATTATCTCCTTATGATTTAACACGTGGGCGTATTACATATCGTCACAAATAGACTCCGATATACTGAAAAATGAGGAGGTTTTAATTCATGAAAGTAAGACCATCTGTAAAACCTATCTGCGATAAATGTAAAGTTATTCGCCGTAAAGGGAAAGTAATGGTAATTTGTGAAAATCCAAAACATAAACAAAAACAAGGATAAGCTTTAGGAGGTGCAATGTATGGCACGTATTGCTGGTGTAGATATTCCTCGCGACAAACGCGTTGTAATTTCATTAACATATATCTATGGAATTGGTAAACCAACAGCTCAACAAATCTTAGCTGCTGCTGGTGTATCAGAAGATACACGTGTACGTGATTTAACTGAAGATGAGTTAAACCGTATCCGTGCAGAAGTAGATAAATTAAAAGTAGAAGGAGACTTACGTCGTGAAGTTTCATTAAACATCAAACGTTTAATGGAGATCGCTTCATTCCGTGGTATCCGTCACCGTAGAAGTTTACCAGTACGCGGACAAAACACTAAAAACAATGCCCGTACTCGTAAAGGTCCACGTAAAACAGTTGCTAATAAGAAAAAATAGTTAGGAGGGTCATCATATGGCACGTAAACAAGTTAGTCGTAAACGTCGTGTTAAAAAGAATATTGCTACAGGTGTAGCACATATCCACTCGACTTTCAATAATACAATTGTTACGATTACTGATCCTCATGGTAATGCAATCTCATGGTCAAGTGCAGGTGCATTAGGATTCAAAGGATCTCGTAAATCAACTCCATTCGCTGCTCAAATGGCATCAGAAGCTGCTGCTAAAGCTGCAATGGATCACGGAATGAAAAGTGTAGACGTATCAGTTAAAGGTCCTGGTCCTGGTCGTGAAGCAGCTATTCGTGCTTTACAAGCTGCAGGATTAGATGTAACAGCTATCAAAGACGTTACTCCAGTTCCTCATAACGGATGCCGTCCACCAAAACACCCACGTGGTTAATCAGGAAGTTATTTGAAAGTAGTACCCTACTATTAAGCGATCCTGAGGAGGGAAATCGATGTTAGAAATCGAAAAACCAAGAATTGAAGTTGAAGAATACATCAAAGATGAATTCTATGGGAAATTTGTTATTGAGCCTCTAAAACGTGGATATGGTACTACGTTAGGGAATTCCTTACGTCGAGTATTACTATCATCACTTCCTGGAGCTGCAGTAACATCTATCTCTATAGAGGGAGTTCAACACGAATTCACTTCTATCGATGGTGTAGTTGAAGATGTAACACAAATTATTTTAAATTTAAAAAACTTAATCTTATCTATTGATTCAGAAGAGGTTAAGGAATTACGTATTGATGTTGCTAGAGAAGGTGCAGTTACGGCTGCAGATATCGAATGTGACGAACAAGTAGAAATTATCAATCCTGACTTACACATTGCTACTTTATCAGCTACAGGTCGTTTACGAATGACTATGAAAGCTCGTCGTGGTAATGGTTATGTTGGTGCCGATGATAATAAAAAATTACTTGAGAGTGCAGGAGAGATCGCTATCGACTCTATCTACACACCAGTAACTCGCGTATCTTATGATGTTGAAAAGACTCGTGTTGGTCAAGATGCATCATACGATAAATTAACATTAGAAGTTTGGACAAACGGAAGTGTTAACCCACAAGAAGCTATCTCTTTAGCATCTAAAATCTTAGTTGAACACTTCAGCATTCTAGTTAACTTAAATGAAGCAGGGCAACTTGCATCATTCATCGTTGAACGTGAAGATGAAGAGAAAAACAAAGTATTAGAAATGCCAATTGAAGAGTTAGACTTATCTGTTCGTTCTTACAACTGTTTACGTCGTGCTGGAATCAATACAGTTGAAGAATTAGCTCGTCATTCTGAAGAAGATATGATGAAAGTTCGTAACTTAGGTAAAAAATCATTAAAAGAAGTTAAGGATAAACTTGACGAATTAGGATTAAGCTTAGGTTGCACTAAATAATTGATTTATATATAATGTTATAATTCCATTTTCATATGGAAGGAGGAATTTTAAGTGGCTTACAGAAAATTAGGACGTCTTAGTCATCAACGTAAAGCAATGTTACGTGATTTATCAACAGATTTAATCATCAACGAACGCATTGTAACAACTGAAGCTCGTGCAAAAGAATTACGTTCAGTAGTTGAGAAATTAATTACTTTAGGTAAACGTGGAGACTTACACGCTCGTCGTCAAGCAGCTGCATATGTACGTGCAGAGGTTGCTAACGATGAAACTGGAGCAACAGCTGTTCAAAAATTATTCTCTGATATCGCACCTCGTTACGCTGAGCGTAATGGTGGATACACTCGTATCTTAAAAGTTGGACCTCGCCGTGGGGATGCAGCTGATATGGTAGTTATCGAGTTAGTATAATTTTTCAAACCATAGAAGATTTTATCTTCTATGGTTTTTTTGGCTCTTTGTCAACTGGTGTGGGTGAAGAAATTTTATACCTGTAATCGTGAGGAATTAAGCTGCTCATTGAGCA
>NZ_JAMQUS010000089.1:0-898 GCF_025594995.1 Turicibacter sp. GALT-G1 | reverse complement strand
AACAGTTAGAATAGAAGTAGTGGGTAGAATGGATATCCTCTTGGGCTTTTAATAAAAGGCGCCAATAATGTTTGAATTTATTGTAGAATTCTTTGTTTTGGTTCATGAAGCGAATACGAGTTTTATTGAGGGCACGAGATAAAAGTTGAACGACGTGGAACTTATCTAAAACAATTTTAGCGTTGGGAAACACCTCTTTAATGAGTGTCATATACGGAGCATACATATCAATAACAACGTGAGTTACACCTTCACGGGCCTCCTTAGAAAATCGCATGAAATAAGGTTTTAAAGTGCTTAGACGACGGTCTTCAACGATATCAATTAACTTCCCATTAGAAGCATCACAAAAAATGAATGACATAGCCCCTTCCGCTGATTTGACCGACTTAAACTCATCAAAACAAAGCACCTTTGGAAGAGAGTTAAAATGAAGGGGTTGTTCCTCGTACGATGTATGAATGATCCGATTGACCGTTGAATGGGATACGTTGAGTTCACGGGCAATATCTGACTCGGATTTTTTATGGCTAGCCTCTAGGAAAATGGCTTGTTTAAGGGGATTAGAAAGGTAACAATTAGATTCTACGAGAGAGGTTTTAAGCGTAAAGGTACGATCACAATGACGGCATTTATAGCGTTGCTTTTTTAAATCGAGATAGGTATCAAAGCCAGAGAGTTTCATCATCTTAATACGAGAGGTTTTGAAGCCGTGTTTAATGATTTGTGAGTCAAAGAGATGACCACAGTTGTAACAATGGGTCGGTTGAAAAGAGAGGATACCAGAAATGACCTTAGAGCGGATCCCGTTAATCTGAACATCTTCCATCCAATTTTCTGAAAAAGTAATATTTTTATCTTTTAAATCGAGTAAAGTTAAGATACAATTATTGTGAGA
>NZ_JAMQUS010000088.1:0-30242 GCF_025594995.1 Turicibacter sp. GALT-G1 | reverse complement strand
AGCAACCGGTCCAACAGGAGTTGGAGAAACATTGGCAGTAGGTAATACAACAACTGGAGAAGCTGGTTCTTCTGCAATTGTAACAGACCGAAATCCAACAGGACCAAACCATATTTTTGATTTTGTAATCCCGAAAGGATTCGACGGAGAAACAGGCCCAACCGGAGCAACAGGACCAACGGGAGCAACAGGTCCAACAGGTTCAACCGGTCCAACAGGACCAACAGGCCCAACCGGAGCAACTGGACCAACGGGCCCAACCGGAGCAACAGGTCTAAGAGGGGCAACAGGACCAACCGGAGCAACAGGTCCAACAGGTTCAACCGGTCCAACAGGACCAACAGGCCCAACCGGAGCAACAGGTCCAACGGGACCAACAGGTCCAACAGGTTCAACCGGTCCAACAGGACCAACAGGCCCAACCGGAGCAACTGGACCAACGGGAGCAACCGGACCAACAGGAGCAACGGGACCAACCGGAGCAACCGGTCCAACAGGAGCAACCGGACCAACCGGAGCAACCGGTCTAAGAGGGGCAACTGGACCAACAGGACCAACCGGTCAATGTGAATGCGAATGTAAATCATTGGGCGAAATGGTTGAAAATGGAGGAATGGAGTTATTCCCAGGAGGAGATAATCCAAAAGTTCCAATAGATTGGACTAGTACAACACCGAGTCGAATAAGTCAAGAGAGGGCGCAAGGTAGAGTTCATTCAGGACAGTTTTCTGTATCGTTAACTTTTGGAGATAATCCAAATACTAATTTGTCTCAAATAGTGGAGAATATTAATCCAGGATGCTTTTATAACTTTTCATTCTTTGCACATGCGGAAGGTCAAAATGTAGGCCTAATCGCAACAGTTACATTTTTGGATATGAATCAAAACCCATTATCAAATTCGTTAACTATCTCTGTCAGAAATCAAGACTTACAAAATAGTAATCGCTCCTTTGGGTACTATCGAGCAATTACTCCAATAGCACCAATAGGAGCACAATTTGCAGAAATTAAATTTGTTATAACCTCTGACACAAGCGGTTTAAAAGAAGTAGATATTGATGATGTCTCATTTTCTGTCGAGTAAGGATTAATTTAATTCTTATCTTTAAATAACATGTCATATAAAAAAGACCCTGTTAAGTAGTTAAAATAACTTACTTAATAGGGCCTTTTTATAAGAAAACTTGCTTTTTTATTATATTTTTAATAGATTAAGTAAAAATCTATTTATAATGCGTTTAATAATTTGATAGTTATGGGGTTAAAGTTGAGATCTTTTTTACTATCCTGAAAAAATTCATAGTAGCTAGTTATGTTTTTATTAAATAGCAAGAACTTTCAATTCAATCGCATTAATCGTTATTTGATCCGATTTTAGATGTTGTTTCAAAAGTCCACTTTGGTCTGCAACAATGAGATATTCTTTTTCAAGGTTTATATTAAATGGTTCGTGTGTTGGGTTGATAAAGATTTTAATTTCTTCGTATGGTCCATAAGCTTTAACATTAGAGATTGTATACTCAATGACACGATCATCTAATTTGTTAACTGTGACGTGTTGTTTGATTTCTTCTGCTGTGTTTAAGCGTAGGGCTTTAAGTTCTTTACGTAAGTTAATAAATCCTTTGACGAATTCCACCGTTTCTATGTATTCATCTTTGCGGTCCCAGTCCAATTGATTAACGCTATCTGGTGACATGTAAGAGTTATGATCGCCATCTTTTGTCCGGTTAAATTCTTGTCCTGCATGTAAGAAGGCAATGCCTTGAGAGACCAGAATTAAAGCCGTAATCATTTTTTGACGTTTTAAGCGTGTTTCTAATGATTCACAACGGTTTGATAACATGATTTTATCAAATAATGTCATATTATCGTGACATTCAACATAGTTTAACGTCATCGTTGGCTCTACAAATAATGCTTCCATTCCGATGTCCGTACAAGATCCTGCTACGACATTCATCGCACGATTAATATCTCCTGTATATCCTAAACCATATCCAATATCAGACATTTCTGTTTCAAATGGAGATCCTTTAATTCCACGTCCAAAACGATCATTGAAGTGGGCGATTTTTGGCATTTTTTTGTTATTATACATCATCGCTTTTGCTTCTTCTGGCATGATGGATGGCATGTTCCATCCTTCACCATAAACCATGACTGAAGCATCAATCGCCTGACACTCATCAGCGATTTGATTCATTGTTTCTGTATCTAAAATTCCCATTAAGTCGAAGCGGAATCCATCAAATCCATATTCTTTGACCCACATTTTACAAGAATCAATAATGAATTGACGACACATCGGGCGTAATGAATCAACATCATTTCCACAGAATGAACCATTTGAAATTTCACCATTTTCACCAAGTTTAAAATAATAATTAGGAACGATATTTTCAAATGATGATGTTTGACGGTCAAACATATGATTATAGACAACGTCCATAATCACTCTGAATCCTTTTTCATGTAATTTAGCAATCATTTGTTTCATTTCAATGATGCGTGAGTAAGGATTATGAACATCTGTTGAATAACTTCCTTCAGGAACATTGTATTGAACTGGATCATATCCCCAGTTATAAGTTTCAAATTGGTTAAGCTCATCCACTGATCCGAAATCATAAGTTGGTAATAATTGGATATGTGTGACACCCAGATCGACAAGGTAATCAAGACCTGTTAAAGTTCCACGACTTGTTCTTGTTCCTTCTTCAACCACGCCTAAAAACTTACCAACATGCTTAATTCCTGAATTTTTATGAACTGAGAAATCACGAACATGCATTTCATAAATAATTGCATCGGTATATGACTTAACCTCAGGTGCTAATTCACGTTTTGAATCTATTTTGATTTTTTCAGGGTCCACGATAACCGTGCGTTGATGATTAGGCGTAGAGGCAATAGCATACGGATCTGTTGCTTGATTCCATGTTCCATTCACTTTAACAAGATAAATATAAGAGGCGAGCTCTAAATCTTTAGAAATTGTAATCGACCAAACACCTTCATCTCCCTTTGTTAAATCGTAAGTCTCAATCCCATCCTTTGTTTGAACTTCAACTTTAACTTGAGTTGCGATCGGTGACCAAACTTTAAAGGTACTAGCTTCCTTCGTATAGGTTACACCTAAATCATGTCCATCATAATAAAAGGCCTCATCAAATTCCTTTGTTCTGACAACATATCCATATTGTAGTGGCACAGCTAGGTTATGATCATCAATCACCTTATAGTTTTTTCCTAACTCGAGAATAGGAGTTTCTAAGATATATTTCATATATTCGCCTTCATCGACTGTTTCTAAGATGTTTAGTAACGTTGTCGTTGATGTTTCATCTTTTAATCGAAAGGACTGGCTTTCCCCCTGGTAATAACTCTTATTTAAATAAGCCGTAATCGTTTCAAATGTGTCTAAATAAGCTTCAAATGTTTGAAGTTTACGCATAAAAATCCCCCTCATCCTAATGTTCACTTCATTATACCGAAAGAATGCTTAATTTGAAAGGGTTTTTATAAAATGTTGTGCTGTAACGCTTTACATGATGTTCGTTTAAATCGTCGCTGAGTACGAGTGGCAATAGTTGATGTAGATTTCCTAATTATAAAATGGCACTATCTGTCACATACTAATCTTAGGTTTTGGAAAAGATGAAGTCACTGTCTCTCGTTGTTTAATTCTAAAAGATATTCAATTGTGATAAAGGATACGATGACTATTCATTAAATAACGAGTTTTCCAAAATCAGATCATCATTTTGTATTGCAAGAAGAGATAAGTCATCTTGCTCTAATAAATGGAGAAGGTGATATGAAACGATGATGTGAGGCATTTGAATAGAAAGGAGTCATTATATGACGACGTATTTAGAGAAGATGTTTATTATTGAAGGGATCATTTTTGCCATTATTGGATTATTATTTTTTATCTTCCCGCTTCAGAGTATTATTAGCTTGAGCACTCTTATCGCGGTACTCTTTATCATTGTTGGGGTTTTAACGATTATTCGTAGTGGGACTCGCGAAGGAAAATGGTTTTATATCTTTAATGGTGTCATTAATATTTTATTTGGACTGGTATTATGGTTATATCCCATTTCAACCTTAGATCTTCTAGTCTTGATTTATGGAATATGGGTTCTTGTTCGAGGTGTTTATTTAATGTTTATCTCAATTAGAAATGGATATTTTGGATTCAATATTTATACCGTTTCAAATGCTATTTTAGTTATTTTTGGTGCCATTGTCGTCTTTCAACCTTTTTCAGCATTGATAACAGCGCCTTATTTTATTGGAACGGCTTTAATTGTGACTGCTTTAGGCGAGATATACCTTGGAGTTAAATTAAAAGATACTTTTAGATAAAAGAACCTAGTACGTAGGTTCTTTTTTATTGGTCAAATTTGTGTTATGATAGGAATACTCTATAAACTGATAAAAAATCTAGATCGTTTAAAATTTTGACTTATATGAAACAGAGATGGTGAAACGTAATGGAACTAGTATTAACGCAAAATCGGGCGGTAGGTGAGCGACAAAAAACTCATTTTATTCGCCATTTTTTAAATTTAAAAGGAAGTAGTAGTAAATATACAGCTATTTCATATGAACGTGATATTTTAGACTTTTTTCAAGTTGAAAAAATTGAGGAGATTACGATAGAACAAATTGTGGCTGTCAATATGTTTGATGTTGAACATTATTTATTAGATTTAAAAGGAAAAGGGTGTGCCTCAGCGACGATTAACCGTAAAGTATCCTCTTTAAGTTCACTCTATAAATGGCTGTTAAAATATCAAGATAACCGAACGGGAAGGGCGTTATTATATTTTAACCCATTTGGAAATCTTCGCGATGAAAAGCCGAAAGTGAATTCTAAAGAAACTGAGTTTCTAACGTCTGAAGAATGTGTGAAGTTATTAAGTGTGTTTGATACGAAGAAGATTTTAGATCTTCGTAATAAGACTATCATGTATTTAGCATTGACGACAGCACTCCGTAAATCAGAACTTATTAATATTAAATTAAAAGATATCGCAAAGTATGGGGAATATGATGTCATTCATGTCATCCGAAAAGGAAGTAAAAAGGATATGGTTAAGATTCAACCGATAGTTAAATCGCTCATTTATGATTACGTGAAGCGAACGGACCGTAATTTTAATGATCATGCAGAAGCTTATTTGTTTATTGGTCATTCAAGAAATAAACGAAATAATGAGAAGTTAGACCCAAGTTCATTAAATTATATGATTAAAGCTGCCTGTAAAAAAGCCGATATCAATAAGCATTTAAAGGTTCATTCGACTAGGCATACAGCGATTACCTTAGCGATTACAGGTGGGGCAAGTATTGAAAAGGTTCGTGATTTTGCAGCTCATCAAAATATTGCCACAACTAACCGTTATGTTCACTCGATTGATAAGTTAAAAGAGAATGCAGGAGACTTTATTCAATTAGATGATTTAGAATTTAATATAAAAAAAGCTTAGATGACTAAGCTTTTTTTATTATTCATCATTTTAGTTCGTATTTCTTTCAATCCAACATATGATTAACTATCAATCTAATGAATGAGGAGAGGAAGTTATGAACAAAAAATATCTATTTACATTATTTAATTTATTGAGTTATAGCTTTTTATTAATTACATCGACTTTAGTAAATGGAGCAACAGCCTTTTCAGTCCCAGATGCCCGACCTCTTATTACACCTGCTGGCTATGCATTTTTAATTTGGGTACTCATTTATGTTCTTTTAGGAATCTGGATCATTAAGTTTGGATTAAAGTCAACCCCGTATGATGAGGGTTATATGAAAGTGAGTCTTTTTTTACCCATTAGTCTTTTAGGTGCAGGAGGATCTTTATTAGCGGGACAACCTTTTGCGTCTTTATTTATAGTAGGAGCTTTGATTAGTGCGATGGGTTCTTATCTTTCATGTCAACATGCCAAAAAGAAATCTTTATTTTTTCGAGCACCATTCTCGATTTATTTAGGATGGTTATCTATTGCCACTATTGTTGAAATCTCAATTGTTTTAAAAGCAGCGGGATTTGCAAATTTATTAGGATTACCTGAAGTCTTTTGGGCTGTTTTTATTTTAATGTTTGCTGGATTTATAGCGATTGCGTTTAATATTAGTCAGAATGATTTTTTATATCCATTAGTCTTTATATGGGCCTATATAGCGATTGGCATTAAAAATTTAGATCAGCCAGTGATTTTTACCATCTGCTGTGGGGTCATTTTATTAATTGGATGGATGCTCGATCGAAATAAAAATCTATCTTCAAAATGATTCAAACATTTTATAATAATTTTTTACTCTTGTGAATAGGATGAATTAATCGAATAAACATGAGGGTGAAGTTATGTCTTTAGCAAAAGAAATTTTAGAATTATCGGTACAAGCGTTACAGCAGGACTATCCAACTTATCAATTTATGGTGCAACGTGATATTGCCTGGATTTTGCAAAAAAAGATGATTGAGTTGATTGAAAAAAAGGGGTATGCCCTAGAAGTTTATCAAGACTATCCGCTAAAAAGAGGGGGTAAAGAGTATAACGAGCATGAATTAGTCGTTGTTTCACAAGGAATGAATTATCGTGACATGTTTAAATCGTCTTCTCAAGTTGAGTTGGTCGTGCGTGTCCTATTTGAACCTTCACGTCATCGCCGTGATATTTGTGAGTATCATTTACCTCGAGTCTTAATGCCACAGTTTTTCTCGCAAATGAATGAATTAAAATCATTAGTTGAAATGAACAAGGCAAAAGATACGAAACTCATATTAGTTGATGAATATTCAAGACATCGACAGCAACTGAATCAAGAAGAACAAATGGATTGGCAATCTTGGGGAAGTTATGATGATCCAGGATTGAATGTTTCCGTATTAGTGATTTAATATTTTAAAAAAGCGCTAGTTTTCTTCAACTAGCGCTTTTTTGATCTCGTGAACGGTGGTGAGTACTTTTATGTGTGACTTTCGGTTTAAAGAGGTCTAAATGATGGCCTAGCTAACTCAAAATAGCAATCAAGATGCGATTGACAATCCTTTCTTTTAAAAGAACTCATTTCTCAAGCTCTGTTTTAAGTTTATTTATCTTTCACTTGTCTTCATACACTCATTTTATTAGCTCTGTTCCCCATGTTATTCATCATCAAATCCGTAACTCTAACCACTATAACATTTCTTCCGTTTGCTGAATTCTCATCTTCCTCTAATAGAGGGGGGGGGTTACTTTTATCTTTTTGACGAGGAATTGTTTTACCAATGAGTCGTTCTTTGTCTTTTAAATCATGGACTAGTTTATAAAACCCGTTGTTCAACAGGAATAGATCCCTGTTTTAAGCGGGATGATTTTGTAGATTTTTGCTCGTTCCATCAGCTACCGATTGCTTGTATGTTTCACGTTGTACTTTTTAATTTCCATTCGATTTATTATTCATCTCCTTTTTCTTCTCTTATTATTCGTTACGTTTTACTTATTAGTAATCCTTCATCGCTTCTGTCCGTTCTTATCCTTTCAGTTTAATTTATTCACTCTTTTTCATTATTTTTATTGTCGTTTTGCGTTAGTTTTTTGTTTTCCATAATTTAACTCGTCTCTTCCCTTTTTTTTATTCTTCATTTTTCTTTGTTCCCCCTTTTTTTTGCTTATTTTTAATCCCCTCAATTATATTCAATATAATAAAAGTTATATTGAATATAATATTTTGTAATTAGTTTTGTATACATTTGTAAACATAAGTAAACTTGTTGTATATGGATGTTTTATGCCTTGTATACTGATGTATACTTTTTGAAGGTGTAAACATGTAGGGTGTAAAAATACTAAAAAATATGCTATAATAGATAAAAATGTAGCAAAAAAGGTGAGAAAATGGCAGATGCAGTATTTAGTGTACGTATAGATGAAGAATTGAAGAATCGATTTCTCGAATTGGCACAACAAAACGGGATGAATAATAAAGATTTAATGCAAATGATGTTGACACAGTTTGAATTAGGACAAATCGGGACAGGATCTGATCAGTTCACACAAGATATTGATGAACTTCAACGTTTGACAAAGCGTATGGCGGACATTTATATCAATATGGTAGAGCGCGTACAATTACGTGAGTTAGAAACTAAGAATAAAGAAAATCAACAACTTTATGAGCAAGAAGAAGAAATCGCGCAATTAAAAGAACAACTTTCACAATTAGAAGAAAAAGAACGACAAATCCAACAATTAAAGGATCAAGTCAAAGGTTTAAAACAAGAAGTTACTGTTCAAAAAGAAGAGCGACGTAATTTAAAAGATTTAAATGATTTACTACGGGAGAAAAATAGTGAATTAGAGAAGAGATTTGTTGAAGTTGAAGTCAAAATCGAAACAGCAGATGTAGCTTTAGAGGAGTTAACTAAACTTCGAGCGTTAATTGAAGACAAAGAAGAGGAAGTTAAACGTTTAAATCGTCGAATTCATGTGATTGAAGATGAGAAAGAAGAGCAAAAGAATAAGTTTTCAGAAAAAATGAATCAAAATCAAGTGGCAATGGAGCAAGAGATTGAGTTGCTAAAACGAAAACAAACGCTTGAATTACAAGAATTGCGTCTTTTATTACAACAAGACCACAGCGAAAAGATCGAAAAGTTAAAAGAAGACTATGAATCAAAGGTCGTGCAATTAGTCCAAGAAAATGACGGATTGAAAAGGCAGTTAGATCAACAGTTATCAAAAGGAGAAGAATCAGCAATCTAATAATAAAAGGGGACAGACAAATGTTTGAAACAGAATTGATTAATGAAATTCGTGAGCGATTAAGTATATTTATTGGGTTATATGATAGTATCCGTATTGTGGATCCCATTAAAAAGGAACTGATTAAAGAAGAAGGGGCGTGCAGCTCAATTGAATTACCTAGAAAAGGGCGTCATTGTTACGATTTTTGGGAACAAGATACCGTTTGTGGCAATTGTGTGTCTTTTGTGGCTTATAAAAACAAGAAATCTACTTTTAAAATCGAACGCTATAAAGATGGGGCGTATTGTATATTTGCCTTGCCAATCGAACGCGAAGGTCGCTTATACATTGTAGAACTACTGAAAAAAGTGACAGCTGATGATTTCTTTTCTGATTTGTCTTTTAACTTAGCGTTACCACTCAATACAACAACAACTTTGACGGAGTTAGCTAACACGGATGAGTTAACAAAAGTTTATAATCGACGCTACTTTGAAACACAGTTAGCTAAAGAAATAATGTATAGTAGCTTTTATGAAACGAATTTAGCGATCATGATTATTGATATTGATCATTTTAAACAAATTAATGACTTACATGGACATTTAGTCGGTGATGAAGTGTTAAAGCAATTTGTTGAAGTGATTCAGTCAGTCCTTCGTCATGATATCGATTGGATGAGTCGATATGGTGGGGAAGAGTTTGTTGTTATTTTAAAAAATGTGGATTTCTCTCATGCGAATAAAGTTGCTGAACGAATTCGCCAGTCTGTTGAGCGTCATTTTTTTAAAATTGGGGATCATGTTCACCGCTTAACGTGTAGTATTGGACTTTCAATGTGTCAATCAGGTAATTTAAAACAAACTGAATTATTACAAGAAGCAGATCAAAAACTATATCAGGCAAAAAATAACGGTAGAAATTGTGTTATTAGTTAACAAAAAAAGGCAATCCTAAAATCAGGATTGTCTTTTTTTGTTAGTTTATATAAATTAAACTTCTGGATTGAATGAGGCAAGTTAAGTTTAGTAATATAAAACAAGTTGTTAAAAATAATTAAATTTTAATATTTTTTGCTAAAAAAGTATTGCTAAAGGAAAAAAAGTGTACTATTATAGTCGATGTTGTGCTGGTAATCAGTCAACAGGGTAATAAAAGGTGAATAAAAATCCATTTATAGGCAAGATATAGTATTTTATCCTGTTTTTGTTGTTGATTTTTGTGTGATAAAGCAAAAAAATGAAAGAGTTCGTTTTGTGTTTTTAACTGAAAAAACTTTTTTTTGCCTAAAAAGTTTATAAATACTAAACAAATCGTCTTGTATTGGTAACTGGAAGAGAAATAAATCTCTTTGCATAGAAAGGAGGAGAATAAAGTGAGTCATTTGAAATGTATGGATTTAAACACACAATATGTCTCAGTCGTAGATACTAACCGATTAGAAAAACATCGTGACATTCCACTGTTATCGGCTTTAAAAGAATATAGCCTTCAAGATATTGCAGCTTTTGATGTTCCTGGTCATAAACGTGGTCAGGGAGTAAAGGTATTAAATCAATATTTTGGACATGAACTGATGAGAATGGATGTTAATTCCCTGCCATTGCTTGATAATGTATCGAATGCTAAAGGAGTTATTAAAGAAGCACAGGAATTGTTAGCGGATGCCTATCATGCAGATGCTGCCTTTTTTATGACAAATGGAACCACATCGGCGATTCACTGTATGCTAATGTCAGTATTAGGACCGAACGATAAAGTATTGCTACCGAGAAATATTCATAAGTCAGCATTGAATGGTTTGATTCTGTGTGGAGCAACTCCTGTTTATTTGCCAACAGAAATGCTAGGAAAAGAAGGAATTGCTTGTAATGTTAAACCATCTGATGTTGAATCAATGCTTAATCAAGATTCAAACATCAAAGCTGTATTTTTATTAAATCCAACTTATTATGGCTTTGTCACCGATTTAGAGCAAATTATTCAAATTTGTCATCAAAGAGATGTACTTGTCTTAGTGGATGAGGCACATGGAGCACATTTTCCTTTTCATCCTGATCTGCCACCTTCGGGAGTTGAATTAGGAGCTGATGTCTCATGTGTGAGCATTCATAAAACTGGGGGAGCCTTAACTCAAGCGTCTGCTTTGCTTGTTAATAAAGCACGCATTGATGTTAAAAAAGTTCAACAAGTCATTAACATGCTACAATCTACTTCATGTTCTTATTTACTCATGAGTAGTCTAGATGGAGCGCGCCAGAATTTAGTCTTAAATGGCCATGAACAATTATCTAAAACGATTTATTTAAGTGAATATGCGCGATATAAAATCAACCAAATTCCAGGATTGCATACGATTGAACCGATAGGTGTTTACCATCAGTCTTATGATGTGACTAAACTAGGGGTAAATGTTCAAGGATTAGGATTAACGGGATTTGAAGTCTATGACCTGATGTGGAAAAAATATAATATCCAATTAGAGATGCCTGACTTTAATAATGTCTTAGCTGTGATTAGCTTAGGTGATCAATTAAAAAATATTAATCGCTTAATTGAGGCGTTTAAAGACATAGCGAGTCAGCATCACAAAGAATCTAACATTGAGCAAACCCCATTTAAATTAGTGAGTCATCCTCAAGTTGAACTATCTCCACGTGATGCCTACTTTAGTGAAAAAGAATTAGTTCCGCTCGAAGAAGCCATTGGGCGATTAGCGGGTGAATCCATTTTAGCTTATCCACCAGGTATCCCTATTGTTGCCCCAGGTGAACGAATTACTTCAGAAGTGATTATTTCCTTGAAGCAACTCAAACAAAGTCATGCTTTTTTAACAGATAATGTTGATAAAGCAATGAAACAGTTATTAGTGATTAAAGAAAACAATCTTTCTTAAGATAAAGGAGTGTTACCTATGCATAAAGTTGAAACATTAGGTCGTCACATTTTAGTTGAATACTACAATTGTGATCCAGAAGTTTTAAAAGACCCTGAGCTCATTGAACAATCAATGAATCAAGCAGCGTTAGAAGCCAAAGCAACGATTGTTGATTCTGTTTTTCATCATTTTAATCCATGGGGAGTTAGCGGAGCTGTTATTGTAGCTGAATCTCATTTAACGATTCATACATGGCCTGAATATGGATTTGCATCTGCTGATTTCTTCACATGTGGTGAGATTGATCCATGGAAGAGTTTTGAATATTTAGAAACCATTTTAAAATCTGAATTTAGTGAATCGATTGAAATCCCACGTGGATTAACGTCAAAAATTCAAAAACATAGTAAAAATGATTTAGGATTAATTACACATAAACCAATTGAAGCGGCTGCAGTGTAAGTCATAAAAGGAGAGATAAACATGGAGTTTTGGTATACAGAAGAGTGGACAGAAAACGTACGTTTTTCAATTAAAGTCGATCAGCAACTTTATTCAAAAAAGTCAGATTTTCAACAAGTAGATATCTTTGAAAGCCAAGAATTAGGAAAGTTTTTAACCTTAGATGGTTTAATGATGGTTAATGAAAAAGATGAATTTGTTTACCATGATTGTATCGTTCACACACCAATGTGTGTAAATCCTAACATTAAAAATGTTTTAATTATCGGTGGTGGAGACGGTGGAACAGCTCGTGAATTATCACGTTATTCCTCAATTGAAAAAATTGATATGGTGGAAATTGATGAGTTAGTGGTTCGTGCGTCACAAGAGTTTTTACCGATTACAGCTTCTAAATTAGAAGAAGATTCACGAATTCATTTATATTTTGAAGATGGGGTAGCTTGGGTAGCTAATGCCAAAGATGAAACGTATGATTTAATTATTGTTGATTCAACGGATCCAATTGGTCCAGGAGAGGGATTGTTCTCAACAGAATTCTATCAAAATTGTTATCGCATTTTATCAAAAGATGGAATTTTAGTGAATCAAAATGAGAGCCCCTACTTTGCTCATAATGCACGCGAAATGAAACGTGCTCATGAAAAAATTAATCGTATTTTCCCAATTGCAAAGGTTTATCAGGCACATATTCCAACATACCCATCAGGACATTGGTTATTTGGATTTGCTTCTAAAACATTTGATCCGATTAAAGATGCGAAAGTTGATGAATGGAACGCATTAGGTTTAAAAACAAAGTACTATAACACAGATATCCATGTAGGATCATTCATGTTACCGACATTTGTAAAGGAGATGCTTGAAGATGCAAAATCGTCTAAGTAATGCAGCTCAGTTTTTAGCTATGGAAGCCTCTTATGAAGACGCAGATGTGGTTGTCTTCGGTGCTCCATTTGATGGAACAACCTCTTATCGTCCAGGAACGCGATTTGCCGCGCAACAGATGCGTTGTGAATCAGATGGGATCGAAACGTACAGTCCATTGCTTGATTTAGATTTAGAAGATTATTCGATTTGTGATGCGGGAGATGTCGCTTTATCGAACGGAAATACACCGAAAATCTTATCTGAGATAGAAGAAGTTGCAGCGGGAATTATTAATGATCATAAAAAGCCATTAATGATTGGTGGAGAGCATTTAGTAACACTTCCAGTTATTGAAGCATTAGTGAAAAAGCATCCTAATATTCATATTCTACATTTTGATGCGCATACAGACTTACGTGAAACGTATAACAATGAAAAATTATCGCATGCAACAGTTATTCGTCGTTGTTGGGATATTCTTGGTGATGGTCGCATTTATCAGTTTGGTATTCGTTCAGGAATGAAGCAAGAGTTCGATTTTGCTTTAAAAGATCACCATACTTATATGGAGCCATTCACTGTTCATAGCGTGAAAGATATTGTGGCACAGTTATCAGGGAAAAAAGTATATATCACGATTGATTTAGATATTTTAGATCCATCTATTTTCCCTGGAACTGGAACGCCAGAACCAGGTGGAATTACATATCGTGAACTAGAGACGGTGTTTAAAGCAATTAAAGCAGCTGACATCGAATTAGTTGGAGCCGATATGGTTGAATTAAGTCCACATTATGATACAGCTAACGTATCAACGATTGTGGCATGTAAAGTATTAAGAGAATTAGCATTATTAGTAGCAAGTAAATAGATAGGTAGGGAGATATTTATGAAACAACGTAAATTATTCACATCAGAATCAGTAACAGAAGGGCATCCAGATAAAGTTTGTGACCAAATTTCAGATGCAGTTTTAGATGCAGTTTTAGCACAAGATTCAATGGCGCGTGTCGCATGTGAAACAGTTGCTTCAAAGGATTTAGTTTTAGTGACAGGAGAGATTACAACGACAGCGACAGTTGATTTTGAAGCGATTGTTCGTCAAACGATTCGTGAAATCGGATATACAGCAAAAGAAATTGGATTAGATGCAGATAACTGCCGCGTGATGGTAGAGTTAAATGCACAATCACCTGATATTGCACAAGGGGTTGATGCTTCATTAGAAGCGCGCGAGCAAGATGAAGAAGAGGCAGTGATCGGAGCGGGCGATCAAGGATTAATGTTTGGTTATGCTTGTCGTGAGACTGAAGAGTTAATGCCGTTACCCATTTCATTAGCTCATAAATTAGCTAAAAAATTAAGTGAAGTTCGTAAAAATGGAACATTAGACTACTTACGTCCAGATGGAAAAACACAAGTAACGGTTGAATACAATGAAGTAAATGAACCAGTACGCGTTGATACGATCGTTATTTCAACTCAACATGATGAAGAAGTGTCACATGCACAAATCGTTGCTGATTTAAAAGCGCATGTCATTGAAACAATCATTGATCCTGCTTTAATGGATGAAGCAACTCGTATTTTCATTAACCCAACCGGACGCTTTGTGATCGGTGGACCAGATGGAGATGCTGGATTAACAGGACGTAAAATCATTGTTGATACATATGGTGGATATGCCCGTCACGGTGGAGGAGCTTTCTCTGGAAAAGACTCAACAAAAGTAGACCGTTCAGCAGCTTACATGGCACGTTTCATTGCTAAAAATATCGTTGCGAATGGTTTAGCTGAAAAATGTGAGATTCAATTATCTTATGCCATTGGGGTTGCTGAACCAACATCGATTTTAGTTGAAGATTTCGGAACTGCAAATGTTTCAAATGAGCAATTAGTTAACATCATTAAACGTAATTTCAAGTTACATCCACAAGGAATTATTGAAATGTTACAATTACGTCAACCCATCTTTAAACAAACAGCCGCATATGGTCACTTTGGACAAGCCAACTTACCTTGGGAACAAGTGATCGAATTAGCAGTATAAATTCCTATATAATATAGAAAGAAAAAAAGCTATAAATATTTCAAAAACAGTTTCAGTTTTGGGGTTGAAAAAAGTAAATTACCTTAATTTTTACAAAGAAAAAAGCAGTCACTTTTACAATGACTGCTTTTGTTGTATTATCAACGTTTTTAAGTATTATTTATTAAAAATATGACGATTTTTACATTAGTTTTTACATCACTAAATTTTACGGTAATAAATTTATTACCGACTTTTTTATGACTGTAAAAATATCTACAAAAACGATTGTAATTTCAAATGATAAAACGATAATTTTAGGCGATAACTCCCTTATGTATTAGAAAAATTAGCCTTATATAAAGGGTTGTCATTTTACCTACTTTTTGTCATTTATTTTTACAATTATTATTTTACTCTATTGTTCTAAAATGTAAAGTTTTTCCTGTTTTTGTGATATAATCAAGAGGACAAGACTAATATAGTTCATGATAAGTAAAAATTGACTGATAAGGAGAGGTAAAAAAATGAAACTATTGAAAATAATTCTGTTCAGTCTGGCCATTGTGATAACTGGCTTACTCTCATTATTTGCATGGGGATGTGTCGGGGGACAATACAATCAAGATGTTTTAAATGAGTTAACAGGTCAAATTATATATACCCGACGTGATACAGATTCCATTTTGAAAATTTATACCTCTCAAGCTAATTTAGAGAATGAACAATTACTTTACGAACATCAAGATTCCATTGATAATGGAAACATTTCGGGTATTACCTATGATAAAGCAAATAACCGTCTTATTTTTGAAGCCTATGATGACGCATTAGAAGATTGGGGACTTTTTAAATTAAATGAGGATGGAACGGCAACCTCTCTTGGAATTTCCACCCTCGATTTAGAAGCAGATTGGCGTGTTCATTCCATAATGGCTGAGGATAGATTTTACGAAGAAGGTGGTGATTTATACTTAAAGGATGCCGTTACGGATGAAACCATGTTAATCAAAAATTTCTACGGAGCCTATGATGCAAAGTTTTCACCAGGTTACGTTCCTCGTGCTCTTTCTCAAGATGAAACCTTTGTTTTCTTTTCTTACAGTAAACACCTCACACCTTTTGGTGCTCTATTAGAGGGATTACTTAATTCTGATTACCACTTTCAAACCTATGTGCGAAACGTAAAAACAGGAGAAGAAAGTTTATATGTTAATTTTGGAGAGATTATCTTTCTATCAGAAACCGATAATTTCCTCGCCCATAACTAAGGTTATGGGCTTTTTTACTTTTATTAGGCCCTGTTTTAGAAGAGTTAGGAAACTATAATCATTATTAATAAGTAATATTGAATGCTCTTAAAATATTTAGATTTAAAATATAACCTTCTAATAAAAAGGTACTTATTCAAGCGGATTAAACCCTACTCGATAAGTACCTTTTTAGGTATAAAATCATTTAATTGACCATTTTAACAGAAATTTAGTGATTAAAATCCATAAAACTGAAACTGTTGAATATTTCAATTGATAGCTTTTTTTGTCATAGCGTCTAAAATTATGTCATACACTTATTAAGAAAGAGGAAATTCTTCCGAAGTGGAATCCTAGGACGAGGTGATAAGTATGATTTATAAGTTATTTAACTATTTAAAATCAGTCTCAGTGGAGGGGGAACATGGAATTGAATATTTAAGACATAATTCTCCTTATTTTGAAAGTGAACATGTATGTATAGAAGTTAAAGAAGTCTCTCATAATGAGATTCAGGTGCAAGTGATCCGTACCGTTTATCCTCTTTATAAAGTGAGACTCGAGTTTTTAAATCCAATGGAGAATGTTAAAGCGCAATTAGATTCGACAGGGGAATCTACTCCGTTTTGTGAGGAAGCAAAACACAATCAATGCTATACTTGTTCTGATTGGGGAGTATATGCTTTAGGAATTGAAAAAGACTATGGAAATGATGCGTCATTTCTTGTTAGTCCACACTATATTAAAGTAGAAATTCCATTAAATGATTCAAATGATTCTTGCTATCGTCTTTTATTTGAAAAATATTTAACCATTCATCCGAACCAAGAAATTGTCTCACGATTTAATCAGCTATTAGGGTATTCAATCGCTAATTAGATCTATTAAAACCTTCAGGGATTTATTGTAAAATATAACTTTTTTATTAAATAGAAGTAAAATATGGATTTTATCTAGAAGTTTGTCGAACTTAAGAGTTTTTTAAGGTAACTTATGGTATAGTGATGAGGGGATGATTTTAAATCATCAAATCATTAATTGGTGATATTGGGAGGATTTATGAAGAATCAACTACAATTAATAGCTTTAGTAAGTATCCTCATGGTGATAGGTGGATGTTCTCCCCAACTCAAGGCATTAAATGTTGTTCCAAAACCGGAGATAGAAACAGTAGAGTTAGAATCATTAGAAGTAGTGAGTGAAATAATTTCATCTAATTATCAGCCATTGGCTGAATCGTTAGATGCCTATTTACTTGATCAATCATTTAATGGTGTAACATTAGTCGCTTCAGGTGATCAAATTATTCTGTTAAAAGCGTATGGATTAGCTCAAGTGAATGAGCAGGAAGAAATGACAGTCGATCATCAATTTCAAATTGCTTCTGTTTCAAAGTCATTTGTCGCTGTTAGCATTTTACAATTAGTTGAAGCGGGAAAATTAACATTAGATCAGACGATTGATAAGTATTTTCCAGATATGCCAAATGCAGAGTTAATAACGATTCATCAATTGTTAACTCATACATCAGGCTTATACTCAGGTGATGATTTAACAAATTACAGTCAGGTAACAACTGTTGACGAAATTATTGCACCTGCGTTTAAGTCTTCGAATTTATATTATGAGGAGCCAGGAACGTATTCAATTTATTCAAATTTAGGCTATGATGTCTTAGGAGCCATTATTGAACAGGTTAGTGGTCAAACTTATGCAGACTATATTGAAGAACATGTTTTGATTCCTGCCGGAATGACTCAATCTGGTTTGAATATGGAAGGATTAGTATTAGAAAATATGGCAACAGCTTATAATGGGAATATCTCCGAGGGCGATGAAGCTAAAGTCTTACATCCATCCTTTGGTTATTCCTCTGGTGGACTTCATTCGACAGCCATGGATTTATATAAATACGATCGTGCGTTACATTCTAATCTGTTAATTTCACAGGAAAGTTACGATTTAATGACTCAAGAGTCTTCGAAAGTTGGAACTAAATCATATGGTTATGGTTGGTATGTCAATACGGGGGTAGAGGACACAGTTTCTCACCCTGGAAATTTAATTGGTTGGCATTCGATGTTACTCCGTCATCAAGAAGATAAAGTTACGGTCATTTTATTAACAAATCATGATGAAAATGACATGTTCATGGCTTATAATCTGGCTCGTTTAGTTTTAGCGGAAGTGGAATAGTAAAGGGAACTCTTCTTAATTGAAGAGTTCCTTTTTATTTAGCTCTTTAAAGTTATCTAGTATAGTGGCTAGGTCAGTTAAAGGAAATGAATTAAATTAAATAGTTGATTAAGAGACGATGCTATGATAGGAGGTAAAGATTCATAAGAAAGGGGAAAATTAAATGAAATTTGGAAACAAGCCTCTCATCAGTGGTATAAAGAGAAATAAGGACGGAAATAATGAATCATAGACCGAGGAAATCGCAAAAATCTTACACCATTTAACAAGAAATCAAAAAGGAAATGAAATCATGACGAAATATATGAAACCATCACCAGAAGAATTAAGAATGAATTTGACACCTTTACAATATGAGGTGACACAAAATAATGCAACCGAACAACCGTTTTATAACGAATATGATCAGCATTTTGAAGAAGGGATTTATGTCGATGTTGTCAGTGGGGAACCCTTGTTTTTATCGTGTGATAAATTTAATTCGGGTTGTGGGTGGCCTGCTTTTTCAAAACCTATTTCACGCCAAATGATTAAGGAAAAGGCAGATTGGTCACATAACATGCATCGTATTGAGGTTAGAAGTGCACAAGCAGATTCTCATTTAGGCCATGTGTTTAATGATGGACCGATTGAACAAGGAGGATTACGTTATTGCATCAATTCGGCGGCTTTAAGATTTATTCCAAAGGAAGAGATGCAAGCAGCGGGTTATGGGGAGTATTTACCGTTATTACGTTTAAATGAATGACTTTATTGAAACGTAATAAAGATTGTCAGACAAGCAATACGAGAAGTAGAAAATGAGGTTTCATCACGAATAGGAGATCCATTGTTTTCTAGGCAGCTTGATACCGCTTTAATACGATCTAATCAATCATTCCAAAGCGTTGAACGGAGTGAAGAAAGATTAATCAAAATACGATTTTAACTTTATTCTAATCAATAGTTTTAATAAAAGAGAGTCTAAATTTAAATGTTAAGGCTTTCTTTTTTTATGAGGAATAAGGATAGAATAATGTTAAAAAAACGTCTATTTTATCTCTTGATTTTCTAATACGGTATGCTAAAATAGCTATCAATTACCAAATTATGTAATTAAATTCTTGCTAGAGGGGGAAATCTAGTAAGGATCTAATTAAATAAATCATAAGGGGGAATCCTATATGGCACGTCAACAGTGGAGTTCAAGAAGTACTTTTGTCATGGCTGCGGTTGGGTCAGCCGTAGGGTTAGGGAATGCTTGGCGATTTCCGGGAATCGCATATCAAAACGGGGGAGGGGCATTTTTAGTTCCATACTTTATTGCCTTATTTACAGCTGGAATCCCATTACTAGCTTTAGAGTTATCAATTGGTAAAAAGTTTCAATCAGGTGCACCAGGGGCGTTCGCTCAACTAAATAAGAAATTTGAATGGTTTGGATGGTGGGGAGTAGGAACCGCATTTTGTATCGCGGCTTACTACTCTGTTGTCGTAGCTTGGGTGATTGATTATGTTGCGTTATCTTTTAAAGTACCGTGGATGGATAAAGCTGCAGCTGAAGTGTTTACACAAGGGGTGTTACAAGTCTCAAGTGGGATGTTTGATTTAGGAGGATTTAGTCCTGTTGTTTTACTTGGGCTAGTCTTTGCGTGGCTAAGCATTTGGTATTGTATTCGTCATGGCGTAGCATCTGTAGGGAAGGTTGTAAAATATACTGTTATTTTACCAATTATTTTACTGATGTTTTTAATCCTCCGCGCGGTGACTTTACCTGGTGCTTTAGAAGGATTAAGTTATTATTTAGTTCCTGATTGGTCTAAATTATTGGATATTAATGTTTGGGACGCAGCTTATGGTCAGATTTTCTTTAGTTTGAGTATTTTATTCTCCATTATGGTGGCCTATGGAAGTTATTTGGGGAAAGATGCAGAAGTGACTAAGGATGCAATGATTATCGGTTTAGCTGATGCTGGAATTAGCTTTTTATCAGGGTTTGCTGCCTTTGGAACACTTGGATATCTAGCTCAAATTAGTGGAACACCGATTGCCGAGATGAAGCATACTGGAATTATGCTCGCCTTTGTCACTTATCCTGAAGCGTTAGGACAAATGCCTGGTGGAAGATTTGGAGTCATTTTATTCTCATTAATTTTCTTTATCATGTTATTTACATTAGCGATTGACTCGGCATTTTCTATCATTGAAGCGATTATTACAGCATTTGTTGATAAATTTGGATGGAATAAGGAACGTACAACCTTCTGGTTTTGCGTGGTCGGATTCTGTGCAAGTTTAATTTTTGCGACTCGTGCTGGACTATATTGGTTAGATATTGTTGATCATTTTGTGAATGATTTTAATTTAATTGCCATTGGATTGGTGGAATGTATCGCATTAGGCTGGATTTTTGGGGCTAAAAAGCTTCGTGAGTATCTCAACTCTAATACAAACTTCAAGTATGGGGTTTGGTGGGATGTTGCGATTAAATACATCTGTCCAGTTATTTTCTTATTTATTAGTGTAACATATCTCATTACTAATCTTAAAAATCCATACGATGGTTATCCCGTGGCACATTTAGTTACAGGAGGATGGGCCGTTGTCGCTTTAACCGTTGTTTTCGGTATAATCATGAGTTTCATTCCTACAAAAGATCAGTCAAAGTCTGTCGAAAATGAAAAAGTGACAGTTTAATAAAGGGAAGATCAGTCTTAATTAAATAGACTGGTCTTTTTTATGTGACGTCGCATTCATCTAAAAAAGTCAGAGGATTGACGCAACAAGGTAAAATTAGTTATGATAGAGTCATTTAGATAGGAGGGTTTTGATGGACGATCAAGCTTATATTCAAAAAGAGGCAGAAATGCTGTATCAGTACATGATAGAGGATGGAGAAACCTTTAAAAAGCCAAAACAAATCTATCATCAGATTTTTAAAAGTATCCAAAGTAGTGTGGCCTGTGAATGTGGGGGACTTGCGCACTTAGAAATCTCTGAGCAAGAAGTTAAAGAAATTATTCAAAAAATCGTTGATGAACACCCAGTTAGTTTAATTAAATAAGATTAAAAATTCCCCAAGTATTTTTTATAATTGTTTTTTTAATATAAGTATGAGGAGGTTTTATAAAACCCTAAACATTAGGCAGTAAATGATAAAAGATATAGCAAGTTTATATAAACTTCTAGCTTGACGATATGAAAATCTTACTTAAGTAGGAGTAATTAGAAGTAGAAGGCGATTACTAAATCCAATGAGTCGCAAGATTGGTTGTATGGAGAGTGGGCATTATAATCTTATAGAATAAATGTGATCAGATAGCATCTCATCAATAATTAGTTTTTTTAGCAAACAGTATTTTTTACTGTTCTTTTTTATCACTAAAATACAGGTAATTATTAAAAAAATATCAGAAAATTGATTTTAATTCGCACAAAAAGTAATATTTTGAGGGTATTTTTGCGTAGTATTAATAGGTAATATTAGGAAGGGATTAGGAGGAGGAGGCATGAAAAAATTCTATATGAGTCTCGTAAATCATCGGAAAACGATGGTTATGATTTTTACGATGGTTTTTGTGGTGTGTTTATTACTTGGGAATCTAGTTAAGGTCAATTATGATATTAATGACTATCTGCCAGAGAGTAGTCCCTCTACAGTATCCCTTGAGTTGATGCAAGAAGAGTTCGATGGGGGGATTCCTAATGCGCGTATCATGATTTCTGATGTTACAATTCCAGAGGCTTTGGAATATAAAGAGAAGTTGGAAGCTGTTGATGGAGTCACAGCTGTTACTTGGCTAGATGATGTGGTCAGTATTTTTGTTCCTCTTTCAACACTAGATACTGATACTCTCGAAACTTATTATAAGGATAATAATGCATTGTTTACAGTGACCATTGAGGAAGATCGTCGTATTGAAGCGGTATCTAGTATTCGTGAAATCATAGGTGAAGATAATGCGATGACAGGAAGTGCTGTTTCAACAGCTATTTCAACGACTGAGACTGTTTTAGAAGTCAATAAAATTTCAATTTTTACAGTTTTGTTCGTTTTAGTTGTCCTAGTGATGACGACAAATTCATGGATGGAGCCACTGATTGTTCTGATCGGCCTTGGTCTTGCTATCGTCATTAATAATGGAACGAATTTGATTTTTGGTGAGATATCGTTTGTTACGAATGCAGCAGGAAGTATTTTACAACTTGCAGTCTCGTTAGACTATTCGGTATTTTTGCTTCATCGTTTTGAAGAATGCCGTCAAGAAAATCCAGACGTTAAAGCTGCGATGACGGAGGCACTTTGTAAGTCAACATCCTCGATCCTTTCTAGTGGATTGACAACAGTTATTGGTTTTTTGGCACTGGTACTGATGCAATTTAGACTAGGACCTGATCTTGGTCTTGCTTTGGCAAAGGGCGTGGCAATTAGTTTGATTACGGTATTTGTTTTCATGCCGTCATTTATTTTATTGACCTATAAATGGTTAGATAAAACAAGACATAAAGACTTATTACCTAAGTTCGATTTATTTGGAAAGAGTGTGCAAAAAATGACAATTCCTATGGTTTGTATTTTTGTTATCCTCATTATACCTGCTTATTTAGCTTCTAATGCTAATGATTATTATTATGGTTCATCTAATATTTTTGGTAATGAAACCCAACTGGGATCAGATACAGCTGTAATCGAATCAGTGTTTGGCAAAAGTGATACCTATGTACTGATGGTGCCAGCAGGGGATACAGCCACTGAAACAGAACTTTCTCAGGAATTAAATAACCTACCACAAGTCACAAGCATTATTTCTTATGTGGATTTGGCTGGGGCAGAGATTCCACTGGAATATCTAGATGAAAATACACTCTCACAGTTGATATCAAAAAATTATAGTCGAATGGTGTTATCAGTTGATGTTCCTTATGAGGGAGAAGAGACTTTTGCTTTAGTTGAACAAGTTCGCAACATCGCACAAAAATATTATTCTGATACGTATTATTTAGCTGGTGAGGGTGTCAGCACGTATGATTTGATGGAGACTGTAACCGATGATATGGTTAAGGTTAATTTTATGGCAATTGCAGCCGTATTTATTGTTCTCTTATTATCACTACGATCAATTTCTTTGCCAATTGTTTTAGTACTTAGTATTGAAACAGCCATATGGATAAATCTATCTATCCCATACTTTATGGATACGCCTATTTTTTATATTGCTTATTTGATTATCAGTTCTATTCAGCTTGGGGCAACTGTGGATTATGCTATTTTAATGACCGATCGATATAAGGAAAATCGTGAAATGATGAACAAAAAAGCAGCGGTTATTCAAACAATTTCTGATGTGACTGTTTCTATCTTGACATCAGGAAGTGTCTTAACGGTAGTTGGCTTATTACTTGGATATATTACGACAAATCAGCTGTTAGGACAGCTTGGTATTTTTATTGGACGCGGTGCTATCTTATCATTAATCATTGTATTGTTTGTGCTACCGGGACTTTTATATCTATTTGACCCATTAATTATTCGGAAAAGGAAAATCAAGCAGATACAAATGGGAGCTGATTAAGAATGTTAACAGGAGGTCATCTGAAAATGAAAAGTGTAAAAGGGAATGAAAGTAAAGTGATTGCCACTACATTGGCTGTATTGATGTCTATTTCAATGCTACCAGTGATGGCACATGCCGTATCTGAAAATACACCCAAAGAAGAAGTCGTATATATTAATCTGAATAACGATGGTTCAGTGGAGGAAATTAATGTTGTCAATATTTTTGAGTTGAATGAAAATAGTGAAATAGTTGATTACGGAAAATATAAGTCCATTCGAAATATGACAACAACAGATGAAATTAAAAATCTTGATGATACAATAATAATTGATGCACAGGCAGGAAAGCTTTATTACGAAGGGAAACTTGATAGTCGTGTGATTCCTTGGGATATTAGTATTCAGTATTATATGGATGATAAAGAATATACCGCTGATGAAATTGCCGGTCAGAGTGGAAGTTTGAAAATTAAGATATCTGTAAGTAAAAATGAACTAGGGCAGTCCGATTTTTTTGATACTTATGCCCTTCAAGCCTCTTTAACATTGGATACAAAAAATTGTGCAAATATTGTGGCAAATGAGGCAACTATTGCGAATGTGGGTAGTGATAAGCAATTGACTTATATTTTGCTTCCTGGTCAGGAAGCAGACATTACGATTACGGCTGATGTCACTGATTTTGAAATGGGGGGCATTTCGATTAACGGGATTCCACTTAATCTGAATATTGAAGTGGATGATGAAAAGCTAATAGAGCGAGTCACTGAATTATTAGATGCGATTGAACAGTTGGATGATGGAGCTAACGAACTAAAAAGTGGTGTAGCTGATTTGCAAGAGGGTGTTAAGAATGATTTACAAGCGGGGGTTAACGATTTACAAAATGGTGTTCAAAATTTGTATGCGGGGACTAAAAGTTTAAAAGATGGTGGGAGTTCATTACAGAGTGGCGTGGCAAATTTACAAATTGGAGCAGAAGCATTAAATGAGGGACTTCAGTCGTTGAATGATGGGATTGTCCAAATTCAAACGGCACTTCAGTCTTTGAACGGTCAATCATCTACTTTAACGGAGGGTTCTTCTAAAATCAAATCAGCATTGTCACAGATTCAAGGCGCTCTTAACAGTGTATCAGTAACAACAGATGATTTTAAAGCATTAATCCAAGCCTCTAGTGAACTTAAATCAGGTATAGAGTCTTTGGTGTCTAATGTGTCTTTTTTATATCAAAACGTAAGCTATGAGTCTTATAAATCTGTCATGTTACAAAATGGTCTGGATATTGAGGCGTTAAAACAGAGTAATGATTCAGCGATTAATGCGTTACAAGCCACTATTGTCTCTTTAAGTGAGCAGATTGCAACACTGCAAGCAGCTGGAGTAGATACAACACAGCTTCAATCCCAAGTAGCGCAACTCGATAATATCATTTCACTATTTGGAGCTAATAATGCTAGCATTAGTGGGACAGAAAGCTATCTCTCTACTATTCATGAAAATCTCTCAGCATTGTTAGAGGCGGTAACAGCATTACAAACGAATTATACAATCTTTGATGCAAAAATAGATGAACTTGTTAATATGCTTGGCGGTCTAGCTTATAAGCTCACTGAGTTATCGACGGCAATTAATACTTTAGTGACTGAGTATGAAAAACTTGATTCGGGAATTAATGCTTATACAGAAGGGGTGTCAGAAATCCTTGCCGGTTATTCACAGGTATCTGATGGGGCGACTAAGCTAGTAACAGGTAGCGGGACGCTAAAAAATGGAACAGAAACACTTTATAGCGGAACCAGTGATTTACTTTCAGGAATTGTTGAAGTTTATAATGGGACAGGGACATTAACAGATGGAACTGGCACATTAGATGAGGGAGTTGCTAAATTGTTGACTGGAATCGTTGATCTTTACGATGGAACCGGTGAATTAAAGGATGGAACCACAACAATGCGTGAAGAAACGTCAGGCATGGATACAGAAATCAGTGATAAAATAGATGAATTGTTAGAAAGTATCACTGGAGGAGACAGAGATATTGTTTCATTTGTATCAGAAAAAAATACGAACGTAAATGCGGTACAGTTTGTCATTCAGAGTCAGGCGATTGAGGTATCGGAAGTAGAGGAGAATTACTCACAACCAGTAGAAGAACTTAATTTTTGGGGTAAATTGTTAAAACTATTTGGCATTGAGTAGGCTGAAATATCTTTTATACGAATACTTGAGAATGTTTAAATAATTAAATTCGGTTTACTATAGAAAAAGCAACTAGATGGCAATACGCTACTGAGTTGCTTTTTTTATTAAGACACTAATTTAGTATTTGAAATTAATAGTAAGTATTTAATAGGCTAGATTGGACTTGTCGTGAGAAGATTGAGTTGATTAGATGTGCCAGTGTTGTACGGATATTGAGAAGAACAGGATGGAACGATTAGCTGAAAAGTGGGGATAGATAGTCATTGAAGAGGAGAGCGCACGTTGTAATTCTAAAATCGTGAGCGAATCGAGTTTGAGTATTATCAAATTAAATTCGTAGCCATAAGACTGATTCAAAAGTTGCTAAAATATTAAGTGATAACTTTCTCTTAATTTCAGTGTGTAATAAGAAACCAGATATGAAGGGTGTCCAGTGGATTAAAGCGGACATGTCTAACTTTGTTAAATTCAAATATGACTTTGATCGAATTCTTTCTATAATGTTAAATAACTAAAAAATCGAATCTGTTTTGACTCCGTTATTTTTAAAAACATATAGAAATAACGGAAATAATGAGGTAAGAAAGAGTGTAATATCAAGGGTTGATAAGAATTCATATATAACTTCCTATAATATATATTATGTAAACTTATAAGTTTACATAATGAGGATTATTGGTATTTTAGGCACAATGACTATATAAGTCCAGATAAGTTTTTTACATCGTAAAAACTTTTAGCTGGACTATAGTCTGCCTTGCACGGCATAACCATCTCATATTTCGGTTGATGTATTAAATGTAGAAAACATTTCTGTTTGTATATAGATTTTTGTACATATTTTAGTTTTAGTGTTTAAAACTAAGATTATCTTAATTTTAGGAGGTTTTTTTATATGCGTGTTCCTTTATGGTTAGATACGGTTTCGGCACCCAATTATCCGACACTTACACATCCTCTAGATGTTGATGTATGTATTGTTGGAGCTGGAATTACTGGTGTGACGTTAGCTTATTTACTCAAAGATACTGATTTAAAAGTTGTTTTAATTGATTCCGATCATGTTTTACATGGGACGACGGCTTATACAACAGCAAAAGTGACGGCCCAGCATGATATTGTTTATGATGAAATTATCCATTCTTACGGTGAATATCAAGCTAAGTGCTATGCGAATGCTCAAACAGATGCCCTTTATTTCATTGAGCAAACCATTCAGCAATTAAAGATTGACTGTGAATTTGAACGAAAATTTGCAGCAATTTATACGCAAGATCCTACGTATGTTCCTGTGCTTGAAAAAGAGTTTAAAGCTTATCAAACGTTAGGGTTAAAGGGAAATTTGGTAGATGAATTAGATTTACCTTTTGCGATTGAGAAAGCATTGATTTTAGAGGATCAGGCACAGTTTCATCCCTTAAAATATACACTTGGCTTACTCAACTCTATTGCAGAAGCTTCTAATATTGAAGTTTATGAAAATACGCCTGCCACAGATATAAAAAAACAAGATTCTGCTTATGTGATTGAGACAGCTTCTCATGTGGAAATTCGTGCCCAAAAAGTGATTCAAACCTCACACTTCCCTTTTTATGACGATCTTGCCCTACTCTTTGCTAAAATTGAACCTTCTCGTTCTTATTTAATTGCTTGTGAGGGAGCACAAAATTTACCCGAAGGGATGTATTTGTCTTACGAACAGCCGACGCACTCCGTTCGAACCTATCAAGATTTATTACTCATTGGTGGTGAAGATCATCGAACAGGAAATCAAGAAGATACAGTGGCTAAGTATGAGGCATTAAAAGGTTTTGCTCATCAGAATTTTCATGTCGATGATGTGATTTATGAATGGTCAACACAAGATTATGAGACGGTTGATAAGCTTCCTTTTGTCGGTCGGATGCAAGAGAATGATAATATCTTTGTCGCAACAGGTTTTCGAAAATGGGGAATGACGAATAGTACGGCAGCTGCCCTACTTTTACGTGACTTAATTTTAGACAAAGAAAATCCATATGAACCTTTATTTAGTCCACAACGTAAAAATTTAAAAGCACAAATCAAAAATCTAATCTTTTATAATGCTCAAGTGGCGTTTGAATTGTTGAAAGGAAAATTACAACACGTAGAAGGAGTAACCTCACTTAATCCTGGTGAAGCGACAGTTATTTCTACAGATGAAGGAAAATATGGCGTTTATAAAGATGAAAATGAGGAGTTATTTGTTGTCGACATTACGTGCCCTCACTTAGGATGTGAGTTGAATTTCAATCGTGCAGAATGTACATGGGATTGTCCATGTCATGCATCACGTTTCTCATATAAAGGTGAGATTATTTCGGGACCTGCTCATTATTCATTGAAGTCGACGAAAAATAAAATTGATCCGAACCTCTTTTAATTTATCTACAAAATAACTCATAAACAACAACTGATGCTATAAACGTTATGTTTTTAGTGTCGAAACTAGTGGTAAATCGTCAAAAAAGGATGTTAACGACTCCCCTATTTCATTTTATTGTGTTTCATTGAGGGGATTTGGTTGAAGGCAGTTCAAATAGAACGTATAATAGATTTGAGCCTGTTGTGCTCACACTCCTTATCTTTACCTACATTCCTAAAACACCATTGACCGGCAATGGTGTTTTTTCTTTACGCTATGTTTTAGAATAATGTTGATATTTAAAAAGAAAAAAAGCTGAAACTTATATTTCAGCCTTTTTCTTTTTAATTTATTCTAATTACTTATGTTCTTCCCATTTACATTCTGTAAATTGGATTTCTGTAAAAGTGGCTTCAAATGAAGAATCTTCTGGACTACAAGCATATACTCCAATTCTTATTTTGCCTTGCCCCTCAAATAAATGGAAAATCCTCATTTGTTTATAATGAATTCCATCATATGAATTTTCAATACAATAATCACTATCACGTCGGCTGAGCCTATAATACATTTCTTTTTGTTTAGCTGGGATATCTGTTGTTGCCCAATCTGAATACCCATGATTAGTCACAACACTCCCTAATCGTTGATAGTTCTCATTTTCATATTCTATAGATGCTTTAAACCAATTATCACTATCTTGATAAATTATGACCCCACATTGGTCAAATCGATGTTTACTGTTAAATTGTGTTTTCACACTAAAAGAAAAATATTTTTCACTTGTATGAATCAGTAATGCAGGCGCATTGTCATTTTGAAAGCCGTAGTAGGTTCTTTGCCAAAAATCTGTTTTAGGTTCCGTCTTAATCATTAATTTTTCATCTGATAAATTATATTCTTTAGGTTCGTAAATCCAAGTAGAATTATAACCTTTCAACAACATATCTTTCCCCCCTATAAAAGTTATCATTCATAGCTCTTATTTAACAACAATCTAACCTCGATTTCATAGCATTGGTTACTTAATGTTTAGGTTAATTATATACTAATTGTAATAAAATAGGAATATAGCAAAAAAACACTTACTTAAATACCTATTAACAATTTATGTAATTTATAGATGTTAAATTATATAAACTGTGGTTTGCGTCTTTTAATACTTTCATTTGATATGACAGAGTAACTTGCTTGTGATTGAACATATACCTTTTGAATCTTTGAGATTCCTTTTTCAACTTCGACTAAAATTTCTGGTAAATCAACTGATGCTACTCGCTTTAAAAGTGCTAAAATAACTGCTTTTGGTATAAATCAAACCCATCAAACGTATGTTCTAATAATATTATAATGGATATTTTAGGAGTTAGTTATGCAAATTCTGTGTGAAATATCAACACCTTTCTAAAACAGAGCCTTTCTTTATTAAAAAATAAAAAAATGACTATAACATTGTATAACTAATCATAAATAATCCATACTACTAATGAGCACAACTTAGACATTCAACTAGAGCTCACCTTTCTTCTCTTTCTCATACCTCTCTATTTGTAATGATATATTATTAATCTAAAAGACACTGATTCAGTGTTTTTTTTATTATTTATATAAACAGATAAGTTTTTCACATTTTTTCGCAGAGTCTTTGAATCACTTCCGAAGGTCTTTCATTGATATG
>NZ_JAMQUS010000087.1:0-374 GCF_025594995.1 Turicibacter sp. GALT-G1 | reverse complement strand
CGGCCCTAGGCACCAATTTTATTATAATGAGTAAATAACTCTTTTTTTTATGTCATAAATGAAGTTTGCTTATATATGATATAAAGTAAGGTACCATACGTATTAGATATAAAAATATAAAGAAATTTATTATTGCAATTTTATTTATGTTGATATATAATAATTTATGTATCAAAATGATACATTTTGCCGGAATAGCTCAATTGGTAGAGCAACTGACTTGTAATCAGTAGGTTGCGGGTTCAAGTCCTGCTTCCGGCACCAGATAAATAGGGGTGTAGTTTAACGGTAGAACAGCGGTCTCCAAAACCGTTAGTGTGGGTTCGATTCCTGCCACCCCTGCCAACGAGTTTAAATGGCGATTGTGGCGAAGT
>NZ_JAMQUS010000086.1:0-6909 GCF_025594995.1 Turicibacter sp. GALT-G1 | reverse complement strand
AAAACCTCTGATAGATACTGCCGTACTCCCGCTTCATTCTCATAATTTCTCACTTGTAATCGCCCCTCTACTCCAATCAGCGTCCCTTTAGAAACATAAGTAGAAAGAATTTCCGCCGTTTTATTCCATGCGACACAAGTAATAAAATCCGCTTGTTGCCCACCTTGCTCATCTTTATACGGACGATTCACTGCTAAGGTAAATTGCACATAATTGGTCCCGTTTTTGTTTTGCTTTAATTCGATTGCTTTTGTGGTCCGCCCCACTAAAACAATATTATTAATCATAGAGATTTGCCTCCTTATCATACTTTACTAACCAGTAACCTTTTGCTTGTCTAACATAATAGGGAATGTCATGTTGTAATAAATATTCTTCTATCTCTTGTAAGTGATGACGGTAATAACAATAGATGTCACCCGAAGGCTCACAATGAATACACACACATTCTTGAGATAGAAAAGAGGTGTTTGGTTCGCCCACTTTCTGCTTCCCATCATTAATAATATTCAACTGTTCAAAGACACGCTTGATCGCTTCATCTCGTGTAACTGCTCCCTGTTTCACCCGAAAAAGCCCGTGATAATCAAGATTATACGTTTTAGCAAAGGTGGATAGTTTCATCTTGTTACATTGTAGATATTCTTCTAACGTCACTTTTATCTCCCCCATTTTTCTTTTCCCCACTGCATAGCGTGAACTAAACAAACAGTCGTGATTGGCGCCCGCGCGTATGCGAATCGGCAGACAATCCACTGTTGTTTAGGTAAGCTATTTCTGTTTATTGTTTGAGAATAAAACTTAGATTATTTCTTATTGGTTGTGCTTCATGATTATAAAGAGTTTATTTTTTTTAATCAGTAGCTCACAACGTCATCTTCATGGTAGCGGGATACGTTTTAATTACTATGCTTGTTTATGATGGTGTGATTAAGTCTTCGTTCTAATTGATCACAATACTTCGCACAAAATTCGGCTCGATTCCGTTGCTCGACCGCTACCAGTTCATTATCGGTTAATAGCCTTAATATCCTTTTGGTTTCGGCTAACACTTCCAAATCAAATGAATTAAACGTTTCTAAATGTTCCATTCTTTCATCTCCTTACCCTCATTCCTTTCAATCTAGCCTCGTACGGCATCCGCTCTATCAAGTCTTCTAGCATCACAAAATTTTCTCCGTCAATTTTGACTGCTAGGTTCGACTTGTACGTTCGGATACCCGCCTTCTCAGCTTTTTACTTTGCATCCGTGCATAAATATAAAACAACCCATTCCAGTCGCTATATCTGATTTCAACTTCTTTAAATTGATACATGGGATAGTCACGCTCTAACTTCTCACCAATCGAATCTTGATTTAACACCATGTCCATCACCTTACGCTTACTCATTTTCGTTCGATTCTTTGACGGCTTGGGTAACACAAGATTTCCCTTACTACTTCCCCAACGGCGTTTCCCTTTTAATCTGGAAGCCGTTCTTTTATACGTTTCTTCATCCTTCATCATGTACTTACAAATCCCAATGAAATTTTCTTCTTTGTAGTAATTAAGCGTTCTAATGGTGGATGAACCTAGTTTCCACTTGGATTCCACTTCTGCTTTGGTTAACCCATTATCCATAATTAAATGAAGATGAAATCGTTCGGTTCCCGTTGTTCCTTCCTCAATGACATACACATATTTCGCATTTTCTAACCCTTTTTTCTTTCTAACTCGGTTAATCCGTCTAAAAAAATTCTTACTTAACCTTTCTGCTGTTTCTAAATCTTGTGGTGCCTCTTTAAACGTTAGCGTACACCAGTAATCACCCGTATAAAAATTTTCATGAACTAACCGCATTAACTTTTTCTTCGCATTTCGATCATTCAAATTCTTCTGTTGCTCACTACTCTCACGACTTTTCTTTTGTTTAAATCGTCTCATCATCTCAGGAATCTCTTTTTTAAATGAAGGATAAATCTCTACTTCTAACTGATTTCCTGCTTTAATCGTTGCTGTGGTATAAGCTACTCCCCTTAATGACTTCACACGATCATTTAATAATTCCCCTGTTTGCTCATCAAATGATTGATCATAAAAACTCTCATAATCATAATCATCAAATACTTTTTTCTTCATCACGACTTCCCCCATTTTGACTCCCACTTATTCGACAAAATCTAAAAACGGTCGACTTGTTAATATCCTATACAAGTTCGTTAAAGAGAAGAATTTCTCCTCTTTTTGTCGAACGCCTTTTCTATCTGCTTATCGTGATGAATCATTAGAAATCTTATCCCTTCAATTCATGAATAATCCAATCCGCGACTCGCATCACGGATTGATCACGCTTAGTAATAATATTGATATCTTTGACAATAGCCCCAATCCATGTATGGCTACGGTATTCAAGGGTTGCCACTTGTTCATTTTTCAAAAGAACTTTATATCCTGTTACAACCCCCTCCTTGTTCATTTCATATTCTTTAAATAAAAATCCCGCTAACATCTTCATCCCCCCATCGATCTATACAACCTGTGCCACGACCCCGATGTATGTTTTAGTCATCAGTTCTTCGCATTGATGACATCTAATACTTTCTAAATTAAACCCCGATTTTAATTCATACCCGCATGGACACGTATATTCATAGTCCTGTGGTTTATCTTTCCTACAACTAATCTCGGTAATCGCCTGATTCGCTGCATTACGATACCATAAAATTTCTTTCCCCTCGTCATATGTCTGAATCTTTAATTTCTTTAAAGGCTTTTTCGTATCCACCGATGCATAACCATAATTCGTTAGGGCATCGGGAAATTCAATGATGCCTAGCGGTGTATTAACTTTCATTTCTATTCCCCCTATGATTGCCCCCTTAGTTATCGTTGCTTTTAGTCAACGCATCAGGGAAAAAAATATTTAACAGCTCATCGGGTGTTAAATCTAATGTTTGCATAATTAATTTAATGTCAGAACGCGAGAAACTATCTGGTTTTCGTAGTTTAGCATAGATAAAACTTCGATTCACCCCTAATAGTGCGGCAAATTGAGTGAGATTCATCCCTCTTAATCCAATATAGTATTTCAATAATGCAACATTCATTGTCATTGTATCCCCTTCCATTTCGTGGCTTTTAATCAACTCCATAATATACCAAATTTCAACTTTAATCAATACGAAAGCGCTTATTTTTGTAAAAATTTTTATTTTATTTCACGAAAAATGTCATGATATACACCATAACACGAATTTACATCCACTATTATCGTCTATTTCTACTCGTTTATAAAAAGCAACGATTATTGTATTTCATTACATAAAATAACTTTAAATTGGAAAAAATAACATTAAATCAACAACAGATGTTGATTTAACGCAATACGAGTAGTATCATAAAACGTAAGGAGCTGATATATATAAGAAAATATATATTAAAAAGGAGATTTAAGGATTAGTATGAACCAGACAGTAACAGAAGTGAAAGACATCATTAAGACTCGCAGGCTACAATTAGGGCTTTCTTACAGCGAGTTAGGAAAAATGTGTGGCGTTGACAAAACAACCGCCTGGAAATGGGAATTAGGGAAAATTGAAAATATGAAGCGTGATAAAATGGTGCTTCTATCTAAAGCATTAGACATCTCTCCTCTTGTCCTACTTGGCATTGAGGAGTATGTCCCTAATCATCCATCTAAGAGTGGAAACGATGATAAGATCCCTGTTTATCAAGCGATCGTGGGAAATCAATTGGAACAGGCGATAGCTAACATTGACAATCCCTATCCTCATGAAAAAGGTGAATTTTTTGCGTTATCCTTAGAAGTGAATGATGATCAGATGACTCCCCTTCTTTCAACTCATGAGGTTTATGCGATCTTTAAAAAACAGTCCGTGGCGGAAAATGGAGCGGTTGTTGCTGTTACCATTGCTAATGAAAAGGCAATGATTAAGAAGTTTTACAAGTTTGATGATGTGGTGGTCTTACGACCAACGACTGAAAAGGGTGAGCCAATGACGATGGTTGGTGAACAAGTGAATGAGGTTTGTATTTTGGGGAAATTGGTAGGGATGGTCAGCCCATTTATGAATTAAAAAAGGCCTCATACTGAGGCCTTCACTCCCCTTATTGGAGGAAAAGAAGATGAAAGTAGCATTGTATGCAAGAGTTTCAACCGAACAACAAATCGATAATTATAGTATTCCTTTACAAAAGGAAAGAATGAAAGCGTTTTGTGTCTCTAAAGGATGGACGGACATCACGGAATACGTAGATGGTGGCTATAGTGGGTCTAATTTAAATCGCCCGGCGTTACAACAATTACAAAAAGATATTGAACATCAAAAAATTAATGCGGTGATCGTTTATCGATTAGACCGTTTAAGCCGTAGCCAGCGTGATACCCTTTTTCTCATCGAAGAAATGTTTCTACCGAATAACGTAGAATTTATCTCGATTTCAGAAACCATTGACACCTCTACGCCCTTTGGTCGTGCGATGATTGGCGTGATGTCCGTCTTTGCCCAACTGGAACGTGAGACGATTACTGAACGTCTACGAAGTGGACGATTTAAAATGGTTCGTGATGAGGGGCTTTGGGCCGGTGGCTCTGATGCCAGTCCCTATGGTTATACCCGACTTAAACGCGGAAAATTAGTGGTCAATGAAGAAGAACGTCAACATATCGTCAGAATCTTTGAGGAATACGTCACGTTAAAATCTTATATTAAAGTCCAAAAGAAATTAGAAAAAGAAGGGTTTAAACCGTTAGAGGATTATCGGATTACCAAATTGTTAAGAAACCGACTTTATATCGGCGAGGTTTCATTTGCCGGCGAATGGTTCAAAGGGTCACATGAACCGATTATCTCGGTCGATTTATTTAATGCCGCTCAAAAAGTCAATGAACACTTCAAAGGTTATAATTTCGGAAAAATAAAAAACAATGTCTTCCGGCAAAAAGTCATCTGTGGTTGCTGTGGTGAAACTTACCGCTCTTATAGCAAAAAGCATAAAAAAGACGGGCCAACGTATTACTATATGGTGTGTCGCCGTCGTAAAATGCCCGCTCGCTACGAGAGTAAATGCTTTAATCGCAACATCAAGCGTTCTGATTTAGAGGAAGAAATCTTTAATCGAATCAAAAACTTAGAAACCAGTGGTGAAATTGAATGGACGAAAAAAGCTAAACCGATTGACTACGAGAAAAAAATTGCGGCGATTAACGATAAAATCAATAAACTCCTCGATTTATACATGGATGACCGACTCCCCAAACACACACTAGATGCCAAATTAGCCGACTTTAATGCTCAAAAAGAAAAACTATTATCACAGTCTAAAGAAACCGACTATGAAAGCTCACTGATGGAAGAGTTCATTCAAAAGGGAATTCCTAACTTATTTGACTGTGATGTAGACACGCAAACCGCCATTATTGATTTATTTGTCGATAAAATCATTGTGAAAGAAGATGGATTACAAGTGATTTGGAATCAATAATCGGAGGGATAAACATGAAAGTGGCATTGTATGCGAGAGTTTCAACGGAACAACAAATCGAAAATTACAGTATCCCGCTACAAAAGGAACGAATCAAAGCTTTTTGCACGTCTAAAGGTTGGAATGAGGTGAAAGAATACATTGATGCGGGATATAGCGGGGCTCATTTAAATCGCCCGGCGCTTGAGCAGTTACAAAAAGATATTAAAAACAAGAAAGTGAATGTCGTGATTGTTTATCGTCTAGACCGTTTAAGCCGTAGCCAACATGACACCCTCTTTCTCATTGAAGAACTCTTTTTACCAAACCACGTCGAATTTATCTCACTTTCAGAAACCCTTGATACGAGCACCGCATTTGGTCGTGCAGCCATTGGGGTTTTATCCGTCTTCGCTCAATTAGAACGTGAAACCATCATCGACCGTTTATGGAACTGTCACCGCAACATGGTTCGTGACGAAGGCCTCTGGGCAGGAAGTGCGGCCCACGTTCCTTATGGTTATACCCGACTCACTCGTGGCGAATTAGTCGTCAATGAAGAAGAATCCAAGCATATTCAACGGATGTTTGAAGCGTATGTTGATTTAAAATCCTATGCTAAAGTTCAATCGCAATTAGAAAAAGAAGGGTTTAACAACATTAGATTGAATCGACTGATTCGAATCCTTCAAAATCGGCTGTATCTTGGCGAAGTTTCATTTGCCGGTGAATGGTTCAACGGTTCACACGAACCGATTATCTCACCTGAACTCTTTCATCAAGCCCAAGAAGTTCGGGAAAAACATAAAACTAAAAGTTATGGGACGGTTAAAAATAAAGTCTTTACCGGCAAAGTGTTTTGTGGTTGTTGTGGCGAAGAATATCGTCCGTATGCCGTCAAATACACATTATCAACTGGCGAAAGCATCACGCGTCAGGACATGATGTGTAAACGTCGTCGACTGCCCGCTCGCTACGATAGCAAGTGCTTAAATCGTAAACTAACACGTGAAGAATTTGAAAAAGAAATATTCGATCGACTTCATCGGCTAGGAACCAGTGGTGAAATTGAATTCAAACATCAAGTGACTCACTACGAAAAGCAAATCGAGCGTTTGGATAAAAAAATCAATAAACTCCTCGACCTCTATATGGATGATCGACTCTCTAAAACGTCACTCGATGCCAAACTAGCGGATTTAAACGCACAGAAAGAAGAACAATTAGCACAAGCAAAAGAGGCAGAAAATGAAGAATCAGAAATCAATCAATTCATTAAAAATGGGATTCCTAACTTATTTGAATGCGACTTAGACACTCAAACCGCGATGGTTGATTTATTCATCCATAAAATCGTGGTGAAAGACGATGGATTACAAGTAATTTGGAATCAATAACCTATTTTTTTACTACTATTTTTCGGTTTTCAGAAGATAGCGTCAGT
>NZ_JAMQUS010000085.1:0-10031 GCF_025594995.1 Turicibacter sp. GALT-G1 | reverse complement strand
GGAGATAAAATAGAACCGCCGTATACGGAACCGTACGTACGGTGGTGTGAGAGGACGATGATTAAATTAATTAATTATCTCCTACTCGATTGAGACCTTAGATAGAAAAATAATAAGAGGTAAGGAATTTAAAAAGAGTGAATCATATAGTGACTGATATATAAGGTAAGACAATTATGTGTTGATTTCATGATGACATCTATATAAGTTGAGATAATTTTTCTTCACAGGAAATTTTTAAGCTCTATCAGTGGCGGATATATTTACTTCGTAAATGGTAGGTGACCCATTCCCTACCAATGGTAGATACATTTACTTCGTAAATGGTAGGTGACCCCTGGACTATAGGATGTGTTAGTACCCAAAGGGCATAAGAGACGAAACTGATGATAAAAATGTAAAAGGTATTGCTGGTTATATATAGATGTTGCTATCGTGGTTGATGAGAAGTGGTCATTAGAAATGAAAATAAGCTCTTCCTATTATAGAGGAGGTATGACGAGTCATTTCTTCAATCTTATCTCAAAAAATAGATGAAGCTTCACAATTAGTTTTTATTTTGCTACAATCAAAGTATTATAATAAAAAGGAGAATATGATGAAATTGAAATGGAGAAAACTTACATTAGTCTTGTTGCTTATGATGACACTGGTTGGATGTCAATCAAAACCAAAAGAATTAATTGCACCAGAGGTTGAAGTACCTGAAAACTTACCCCTTGTTACGATGGAAATTAAGGATTTCGGAACCATTCAAGCTGAACTATATCCGCATATTGCACCGAATACCGTGAATAACTTTATCTCATTAATTAATCAAGGGTTTTATAATGGACTAACTATTCACCGAATTGAAAAAGGATTTGTTTTACAAGGGGGCGATCCAAATGGAATTGGAACGGGTGGACCAGGTTATGCGATTGCTGGAGAATTCATCAATAATGGATTCCAAAATGATTTAAAACATACGGAAGGTGTGTTATCGATGGCTCGCACCAACCAACCAGATAGTGCAGGAAGTCAATTCTTTATTATGTTAGATGATGCACCTCATTTAGATGGTCATTATGCAGCCTTTGGGCGAGTCACATCTGGAATGGATGTTGCACATGATATTGAAGTAGCGGGAACAAGTAATGGACCAGTTGTGATTGAGTCAATGACAGTTAACACTTATGGAATTGAATATTCTGCACCAGACGTTATTCAATAAAATGGGTCCATTTTGGACTCATTTTTTTATCCAAAGATTGTTTTAAACCTCAAACAATGGTTCATACTAAAAAACGTTAGATTAGAAATCATGAGGTAAATAAACATGAAAAAATATAGACATTATTTATTAATTGGGGGAGCTCTTTTAGCATTAACGGCTTGTTCAAATACAAAGTCTTCAACCACGACTCAAACCCCAACTAATAATGGAACAGTTAATGAAACGGGTACTACGCAAGTTAAAGGCGGTGATATGCCAATTGAAGATATCTTAATTCAAGCTCGAAAATCCATTGGAAATGGAATTGTGACAAGTGTTGATTATGAGGTAGGTCACCCAAATTATTATGAAGTTGATATTTATGTTGAAAATCAGAAATATGAACTTCAATTTGATGCGCTAACTGGAGAAATTTTTAAACAAGAACAAACATCAGAAAATCCAACTATTTTAGATGGAGTGAATATTTCGATTGATGAAGCGATCTCAATTGCGGCTGCTCAATCAAATGGTGGGCTTGTTCATTCAATTCATTTACAACCAAAAGAAATTGGTGTTGTTTATGAAGCAACAGCCATTAAAAATAATAAAGAACAAAAAATTGAAATTAGTGCTACTGATGGAAAAGTGATTTCATTTGAAGAAGAAGTGAATGATTAATTTTAAGCAAAAGATGACATTTATCCTCCAATATGAACATATGATGAATTGAATAGGAGAATAGGGAGTAGGGAGATAAATGGATGATGTTAATCGTGCGTATCAAATTCTTGGGGTAACACCCACCATGTCACTAGAAGAAATAGAGGCAGTTTATGATGAACTACTAGAAAAATATGAACATCTTGCAGACGATAATATGTATTATAAAGAAAAGATAGCGGAGTGGACGGATGCTTTTGACTGTATCATTGACCACCGAATCGATATTACAGAACATCCTTCTTATCAAAATCATTCAGATCAAAGATGGTTATCTAGCCTTGTTGTCGTCAAATTAGTTTTTATCGTTATCATTGCCTGTATAGTGATTAAACAAATTGGGTGGTTAGAAACACCTAACCAATCGGTAAGTAATGGCTCAAGTATCTACGAGTTATCGAATAACTTTGAACTTTCTTTGTCTAAATTTAGCGAGTTTACTGATTGGGATTGGGGATATTATGAGGATGGCGACCAATGGACCATTATTTTAGCAATCGAAGTTTCAAAGGCTGATGAAGAGGGAGCGCTCATCAATGCCTATAATTTTCGATTAGAAGAAGACTGCCCTACAACATTAATCACAAAAGATATTTATTCAGATGAAGAGTTAAATCAAGTTCATTATTTAGGAGGCTATAGTGAGCTCGTACCACTTAATCAGAAGTTTGGCGTTGTTTTTAACGTAGCAGCTTTTGAACAAGGTGAAGAACGCATTCTTTACTATTATTATCCCGATGGAAGCAAGCACGAAGTGGGACGTCTAATTTTTGACGTCTTGAATAATAAAGAAGATCAGGGGATTTTTATCTAAATAAAAATAGACAAGTCTAAACTTGTCCATTTTTTTATGTTTTTATATAAGTCCCCATAAGTTTTTCACAACGTAAAAACTAAATCCCTTGCATTAGAGGATTAGGTTTCTTTTGGAAATTGCTAGGTTATCCATTTATTACCAATGGTAGGTGATCCCTGGACTATAGGATGTCTTAGTATTAAAGTTTTTTGATAACTAAGATTGATTTTAGAAAGGTGAAATAAATTTCGGTTTGTATCTAGTTATTTTTGATAAAAAATAATTTCTTTAGAACTTATACAGGATAAAATATCGAATCGAATTATATGAGTACTATTGATTTTGTTCGTTTTCCAATTTTATTTAGGCTTAAGGTTCATAATTATTATTAATCAATACTTGAGCCCCACACAAAATCTTAAAGAGGAATATATCAGGCAATTAATTGATGATGTATCGTATCAACGCGGATATACCCGATTATTTAATAGTTTAGATCATTAATGGTTAATTTCCCTAGTTTGTGCGGTGATACTGTCATTCGTGAGACCTTAGTTTGGATCCCAATTTCCTAATACTTTTTCTTTTTTATAAAATACGGCTTCTTCGGGCGACAATTCTTTAGAGAAATTGACTCGTTGATTAGATTTCGCACCAGGACCAAAATTTTGAAACTCATAAAACTTAATAGAATCATGAGAATCGATTTTTCCCCAGTCATCCCATCCCGCTGCATGGATATGAGGACCTAAATAACAGTTTAAAAATGCCACATGTGCAAATCTCCGCCAAGGTCGTCCTAAAAAGACAGATCCTTTGCGGGCATCGCTGACTAACTCACAGTGATTAAAGACATAACCGTAAGCTTCGTCTTTAGGGGTCGATGCGGCTGTCACATAACTAAGTCCATCTATGGCATTTGAAAAAATTGTACATCTCTCAAAATAGGCCGTTGCTCCACCAAAGATAAAATCAATATCTCCTTGTAAATAACATCGTTCGTAATAATGGCGACCGACTTTTCTTGGAAAATACTCACCAGGTCCAATAAAAGAGCCAGGAATAACTGGAGTAGATGGGAGTGGAGCCGTAAATAAAGTATCTTGATTTCCTAAAAAGCAGCAATCTTTAAAATGAATACAATCCCCATCAACATACAAGGCGATTGCTTGACCTACATCTTTCCCCTTTCCAGACTTGTTTTCAAACGTTAGGTTAGAAAATGTAAGGTGATTCCCATGAATAAACATCGTATAGCTTCTAAATGTTTGTAATAAAGTTCCATCTGCTAATACCTTTTTAGCATAATCATCAAATGTAATCACGGTACTTTCTGCATCTTCACCGATAAAGGTGACATGAGAATGATTCAGATACAGCTTTTCATGATAAACACCTCGTTTAATAAAAATAGTGGTAGGATCTTTTCCTTTTAATGAATCAATGGCGGCTTGAATTGATTGAAAGTCTCCACTACCATCTAACGCTACAATTAGCATTTAGTCATCCCTCTATTCTTTTTTAGTTTATTCGTTTATATTGTAGATATAAGATTAAAAAAGTTATGTCGAAGTATAGTTTATCGTTCAAGAAAAAAATAATAGAAAAACTGGATACTTTTAAATTGCTTTAAATAAACTAGAATAAGAGTGAAAAAAAGGGAGTGATAGGATGGAAATAAAAATTATGAGTCAACAAGAAGCTCAAAATTGGAGCTATGATCAATGGATGGGAGTTGCACTACTTATCTCAATTCTTGGAACTCATTCAAAGATCCCAACTTTTTATAAAAATCCTCGCATTATTGAAAAGATATCCCTAACATTTGATGATATTCAAACCGTTCAAGAGAATCATACTTTACTATCAGAGGAACACTGTTTACAAATTCGTGATTTTGTATTAGAGCATGCGGAAGAAGTAGAGTGTATTGTTATTCATTGCTATACTGGTGTTTCAAGAGCAGCAGCTATTGCCTTCGCGATTTGTCATCTATTAAACTTAGATGATACGTGGATTTGGGTATCGGAGCGTTATTATCCAAATAAATACTGTGTTCATAAATTAAATCGAGTTCTAAATCTAGGGCTGACCGAGCAAGATATTCAATCTCGTTATCAATATAAAGAAAAAAAACATCAGCTAAGCTGATGTTTTTTTCTCTCGACGATATTGTAAGATTAAGATAAGGCAAGCGATTAAAGCCATAACACTCCCAACTAAGAATGGAAGTTTACTACCAAAATCATATAAGAACCCAGCCATTAATGAACCAATGACCATTCCGACTGAACGCGCCGAGTTTTGAATCCCCATAATTTCTCCCGCATTATCTTTCGCATGCTTTGAAATCATACTTTGATAAATTGGCTGAGCAAGCGGCATTACAATAAAGAAAATAACTAAGAAGATTCCCATCACAATTAGATTTGAGCTATACGCCCAAATGAACAAAGATCCTCCGGTAAGGGCAATTACAACGATTAACGTTTTTAGCTCATCGTACTTCGCTGCTAAAAGAGGATTAACCAAGAAATTAACTAAAACAGCACAAATTGGAACAATGCTTAAAATTAAACCATTTAATTGTGTTGGTAATTTTAAATCTGATTCAACGAAGTATCCAATAGTTGAATTATAAGACGTTGTTGTAATATTCATGAATGCTACTGTTAAAATAAGAGCACCCAACATAGATTTAAAATCAAGACTCGATTTTTTTAATTTTAAGTGATTTAATGCTAATACTGCTTTTCCTTCTTTTTTCTTTTCTAATGTTTCATTAGTCAAGAAGAACAAAGCAACGGTTATAGCAATACAGGCAGCAAATTGAACGATAAAGCTATATTTATAATTAGTGGCTCCAAGCCAACCTCCGATATTAGAACCAACGGCTGATCCCATCGCTGTCGTTGCAGCTAAGTAGGCTAATGATTTGGCACGATTTTCAGGTGATGACAAATCACTAATACACGCCATCACAACGGCAATATAACTCACACTTAAAACTCCACCTAGTACCCTGAAGGCTGAAATAAGAGCTGCACTTTGACTTAAACCAAAACCAAGTTGAGCTGTTCCGTATCCGAGAACACCAATCATTAAAAATCGTTTACGTCCTTTGTAATCAGATAGACTTCCCCAAATAGGTGAAAAGATATAACTCCCAATTGACATTAATGCAAAAAATAAACCAAACATATATGACGGTAATTCTAATTCATTAATTAAACGAGGTGTCACAGGATGTGCGAAATTGAAAACCGCCATAATTAAAAAGTTAAAAAATAAGAACTTTCTTAAAGACTTTTGTTTCATAAATCCTCCTTATAAAATTGTCACTAGTTATCATTATATAAAATTTAGCAGATAACTACAAACTTTAAAGTTTAAAAAGTCGAATGAAATTCCCTCATTCTTTATCATATCAATCCATCAAATGGCGTATGCTTCTAGTAACAGGCAAATGAACCGGATCAATACACAATCAAACATTTTTGAAAGGGGGAAGTTGCAAATCAAGCGATTTTGCAACGAGACAGATGGGCACAAAAAATAAAAGCTACTATCGCAACTGGTACCAACATTGGAAAGAAGAAGAACAAGAAAAACTAGAACAATCAATGAATGAAGTACGAGCATATCAACACAACATTGAGTCAACACAATATAAAGCAAATCATGATTTGAGTCGGCAATACGGGGGATACACCCAGTCTGTGCATCGAAAATCACAATCACCATACAGTGCCACACGCCGCAAATCGCAAATGGCAGACATCAATCTATCTAATCAAAATCAATTTTCAGATATCTTACGAGGTCTTCTTGTTGGGTTACCGCTCGTCGTTGTTTTACTGACTCTACTTTATGCAGGGGGTGTCATCCCGCAAGAAACTGTCAATCGCTTATTTGGTATGACGACTACAAGTCCAGTCACAGAATACATTGAACAATACGACGAACTTATGGTTTTACATAACAATATCAACAAAAGTTTATCTGAACATATTGGCGCTAACAATATTACACCAACCTATCTTCAAGAATTAAAATCACAGCAACAAAATATCATCAATAAAACACAAGAACTCCTTGCCAATAAAGATGAAAGTTTTAGTGAAATGGGACGCCTATTAAATCTTAAACTTATGAGTTTAGATCAGCTTATCAATCAAGTCACAAGTAGCGAAAGTGTGACAGAAGAAATCACTCAATCATACAATCAATTTGTTAGTGATCAAAATGAAGTTGCAAATCAAATTGTGCTTGCTTTAACAAGTTTATTAGATAACAACAACATTAAGTACACGAAACAAGTTAATGGAAGCATTCAAATTAAATAAAAAATCCATTCAATATTTTATTGAATGGATTTTTTATTGTTTTCACAAATTTGGGTAAAATATGTTAAAATGGTCATGCTATAACATAGAAACATACGCTTTGGAGGAATATATGAACCGTAGGATTAGTAAAACATTAGGCTTAAGTCAAGAAGCCTACTTATTTGACTCACCACTATATTTAACAAAGTCACTACTCGCTATCGCTACAGGATATATCATCGGAAAACAATTTCCAATTGCTCAGTTAGATATGATTTCAGTTTTACTTGGAGTCATGTACAATTTGGAACCATTGAATCGAACAGGTGTTCGTAGTGGTGTCAGTCAACTGATTGCCTCGACGATTGGTGCCGCAGCTACGGGAATCTTAGTGCTAGCATTTGGAGTTAATGTTTTTAGTATTAGTATTGGAATGGTTCTAACACTATACGTCTGCTTAAAAATTAACTGGCGTCTTGTTTCGCCCGTTGCCATCTTTACATCGATTTACATGACTCAATATATACAAGTGAATGAAGCGGGATTACCTAGCATATGGCTAACCTTTCGTTTACGCATCATCGCCCTTGGTTTAGGGGTATTAATTGCGTTATTTTATAACTATATATTTTCAAACCTATACTATCGTAAATTTGCTAAAAAGAGATTGCAATATGCCAATGAACAAGTCCTTAATGGCCTAACATATACAGCGAAAGTATTTCAACGAACATTACCACGTGGAAAAAGAGGCTATATTCAGCTATTCAGTCAACAAATGAATGATTTAGACTTAGTATATTCAAACATTGAGGCCCTTAAAACAGAATTTACTATATTGAAAAAAGAAGTCAAACTAAAAGAAGTGAATAAACTACAAGAAATTGCTGAACTTTACCGAGATATTAATCATTTAACGTATGACTTGAACTTTTTATTAGAATCGACACCAGAGGTCGTATTAGATAAAGAGTTAGAACTTTCTTTAGAAGAAGTTATTGTCGTATTAGAATCGACAGATTATACGAATTCAATTGTTCCGCCTTTACATGACTTAAAAGTTGAAAAGCACTATCTTGATATAGGAAATCCATTTGCTGAACGTATTCATAAAATCTGTGAAAAAGTAAATCTAGTGGTAGAAAAATTACAACATCTTCAATAAGACATAAAAAGATAATTATTGCCACGTTTGACGATTAGTGATAAACTTAAAAATGGTATTTTAGGCCACCTTAAAAACAGAGTTTTGAGAGCTCTTGAAAATGGATAAAATAAAAGTGTATTGAACATAAATGTCATCTCAGTAACTATTCGTCCATGACGAATGGCTACTTTAAGATAAGGAGAAATAGAAATATGGATTATCAATTAATTGCAACGACCACATTTGGAATCGAAGCTGTTACAGCAAAAGAATTAAGACAACTAGGATATGAAGACTTAAAATTAGAAAATGGTAAAGTTCATTTCGAAGGAGACGAAATGGATATCGCAATTACTAATACATGGTTACGTACTGCTGATCGTGTCTTAATCAAAGTAGCAGAATTTGAAGCAACAACATTCGAAGACTTATTCAATCAAACAGAAGCGATTGATTGGAGTCAATATATCCCGGTGAACGGAAAAATGCACGTTGTTGGGAAATCAATTAAATCAACATTACATAGTGTACCAGATTGTCAGGCTATCGTTAAAAAAGCAGTTGTAAAAAGCATGCAACGTGCTTATAACCAAGATTGGTTCACAGAAGATGGACCAGTTTATAAAATTGAAGTAGCTTTATTAAAAGATGTAGTTACTTTAACAATTGATACAACAGGACCAGGATTACATAAACGTGGATACCGTGAATTTGCTGGTGAAGCACCATTAAAAGAAACATTAGCAGCTTCATTAATTTTATTATCTCGTTGGAAACCAGAACGTTTATTAGTTGACCCATTCTGTGGTTCAGGAACAATCTTAATCGAAGCGGCATTAATCGGAAACAACATTGCACCAGGATTAAATCGTAACTTCGTTTGTGAAGAGTGGCCTTCAATGGATAAAGAAATCTTTGAACAAGTACGTGACAGTGCACGTAAGGCAATCAAAAACAACTCATTACGCATGTTCGGATACGATATCGATCCTCAAGTTTTACGTACAGCGCGTCAAAATGCTGAAAAGGCAGGAGTAGCAAAATCAATTGAATTCCATCAATTAGATTTCCATAAATTCTCTTCAAACTATAAGTATGCCTACATGATTACAAATCCACCATATGGTGAGCGTATCGGAGAAGAAGATGAAGTCTTCAAATTAAACAAAAAATTAGGAATGATGAAACGTAAATTATCAACATGGGATTTTAATATCTTAACTTCATTCTCTAAATTTGAAAAAGCATTTGGTCGTGAAGCAGATAAAAACCGTAAATTATACAATGGACGTATCTTAACACGCTACTACCAATACTTTGATAATAATTTAAAACAAAAATATGGAGTAGTAATGGCTCAAACAGAGACAACAACAGAAGAATAATTTAAGAAGTGGCCCTTTGACGGTCACTTTTTAAATTTATACTAAAATAAAACTTTAAAAATATGTATATTAAGTTAAAAAAAGGCCATCATATAAGCGATAGTTCCATTACACTTAAAAGCATATCTAACCAAGTGAAGATTTTAAGATATCGATTTTAAATGACGGTAACTAGTTAATATGATTTATATTTTGGAGGTTTTTCAAATATGGCAACAGGAACAGTAAAATGGTTTAATGCTGACAAAGGTTACGGATTCATTACAGTAGATAATGGTGATGAAGTATTTGTACATTTCTCAGAAATTCAAGGAGAAGGATTTAAGACACTAGAAGAAGGACAAAAAGTAGAATTTGAAGTAACACAAGGTAATCGTGGTCCTCAAGCTTCAAATGTTCAAAAATTATAGAATAAAAAGAGTCGATGAACTATCGACTCTTTTTTATGTGCGCCCGG
>NZ_JAMQUS010000084.1:0-5079 GCF_025594995.1 Turicibacter sp. GALT-G1 | reverse complement strand
CACCAGTTGACAAAGAGCCGATATTAATAGTGTGCATAAAAAAAGATTATTAAATTCTAGAATTTAATAATCTTTTTGTTTTATTTTTTAACTGTTTTCTTTAATGGTCCAGTCCAGTTTGTTAATCCACCTTCAAGTTGATAGATGTTTTCATATCCTTTTCCGTAAAGAACTAATGCGGCACGTTTACATACCTTACCTTTTTCACAATATAAGTAAATTGGTAAGTCACGACGTAATTTACCTGGGTTACGTGTTAACATTACAAATGGAATGTTACGAGCCCCGTTGATATGTCCTTGATCAAATTCCTCTTTTTTGCGGAGGTCTACTAATTGTCCTTTACGCATATTCTCAACGAATTCTTTTTCTGATAAATTCACGACAGCCTTTTTTGATTCACGGCGCATCATAATAAATAGTCCTAAAATGATCCCTAAAATAATCGCAATGATTAATAATCTCCAATCCATCATTAGAACCTCCTTTTTCTTAATTATAATAATATTTTACAGAATTTTAAGATAAAAATAAAGCACTTTTATAGGGATATCGTGGGAGTTTTTAAAACAATCAGGGATAAAATACTAAGAGATTAGGAAAAGGCTAAAAAAAGAGGTTTTATTAGGCAAAAAAGGGCGGGTTTGCATGGACAATTTAATCATTAATCGTTATAATTAAATACGGAAATGATTATCATACTACTAGGAGTAGTTTGTATAGTGTGCAAGGAGGATTTTTATGATTTCTACAAATGATTTTAAAACAGGAATGACAATCGATTACGAAGGAAACTTATTCCAAGTTATCGAATTCCAACACGTTAAACCAGGTAAAGGGCAAGCGTTCGTACGTTCTAAATTACGTAACTTACGTACTGGAGCTGTTATTGATAATACATTCAATGCAGGTGAAAAAGTTAAACGTGCTCACATTGAAAAATCAACAATGCAATTCTTATACTCAATGGGTGAGGAATATGTATTCATGAACAATGAAACATATGAGCAATTAGAAATCCCAGTTGCACAATTAGATTATGAGAAAAACTTCTTAGTTGAAGGTATGGAAGTTAAAATCAATACATTCAACAGCGAAATTTTAGGGGTTGAAGTACCTGAAAAAGTAACTTTAGAAGTTGTTGAATGTGAACCAGGTGTGAAAGGAAACACAGCTTCAAATGCAACTAAGAGTGCAACAGTTTCAACTGGATACTCTTTACAAGTTCCATTATTCGTTGAAGTTGGAGATAAATTAATCATCAACACTAACGATGGACGTTATGTTTCTCGTGGGTAATCGTTTATAATTGAATGATTCTGAAAGACTTAAAAGGCTGCTGCTTTTTAAGTCTTTTTTTATTTTCTAAAACAAGTCAAGAAATAGGTGTTTAAAGGTACGAGAGGGAGGTGTTTTTCCGACAGTGAAAACAATAGGTGATTTGTTTTAAGGCGTTTTAAGCAGGAATATGACGTGTATTTAATAGATGATAGAGGGTACGAGGTAAGAATGGTCTGAAAGTATCATTTTTTTCTTTAAGAGGACATAAGGTTAAGTAGCAAATTTTAATGAAAGGATGAGGTGTAAGAGACATGCCGATAGTTGATGTAACGGGATTACTAAGGTTTGCAGGAGTTGCGTTTATGCTTGGATTTGTTGCGTTGTTTTTTAAAAAGTTTGATGTTGGAAAGGAAATAAGTGAGTTAGTCATGCTAGCTGGGTATGTTTATATGTTAGTCTTTATTGTGCAACTCATTGAAGTTTTAATGACGAGTTTACGAACGATTTTTATGCTATAAAGGAGGGGGCCATCATTGATATTGTCAAAATACTTACACTCGTAATTGCATGTGCCATTATTTATTTATTATTAAATGAAGTCAATTCAAAATACGCCAAATGCTTTAGCTTAGTTTTGCTAACGTATTTTTTTATGATGGCCTTACAACTCTTATCAAGTATGATTGGAGAAATCACTAACGTCTTTTTGAATTTTAATGTAGAGCAGCAGTATGTGACAATTATTATTCGATTAATTGGGATTGTGTATTATGCAGAATTCGTTAGCTTTTTGTTAACGGAAGCGAGTTTGGGTAATGTTGGAAAGATGTTTGAGTACATCGTTAAGTTGTATTTAATTGGATATAGCTTACCCATGATTATTACACTCTTTGAACTTATCTTATCAGTCGTCTAACTAATTTATGTACTAGGAGGGGGAGCAATGGATGGAGCAAGTGTGGATCTATCATCTTTTGAAAATATTTGGGCTGAGATTTACAGTCAATATGATTGGCTCATCAATGCGGACTACTTAGATAAATCCAATCTGTTAAATGTTGAGAATTTTAATATTGTTGGATTTTTTCAATCGCTAGGTGATTATGCGATGCATGAATTATCCACGGGTTTTTCTCAATTTAAAAGTATTTTAATTTTTTTGTTGATTATCGCATTGTTTCAAAATATTCAATCCTCGTTTTCAACGAAGTATGAGAAAATCACGAATACCGTTTTAAAACTAGTTTTGATGGTTCAGCTCTTTCAGTTATTTATTTTTTATCATGATTATGTATTAGATATTTTAACGAGGTATATGAATATTGTCGTCGCGATTTTTCCAATTTTATTATCGTTGATTACGATTACGGGTGCTCTTTGGAATCAGGCGTTATTTAAACCTGCGGTTGTCTTTTTAATTAATGCTTCTTATTTCTTTATTAACGCGATTAGTATGCCTTTAACAGTCGTTGGGACGATTTTTGGCTTTATTAATCAGATTAATATTGAAGACTTGTACGGTCGTTTAATTGAATTTATTAATAAAATTGCGATTTGGACATTAGGTGGCTATTTTGCCTTTTTTTTAACATTAATGTCCATTCAGAATATAACACTTAGCTTTGCGGACGGATTGTTTTTTCGAACGACACAAAACTTAATGAATCATATCCCTGTGATTGGAACGCGTTTTACAGATACGGTTGTCTCAGTTGTTTCGACGTTATCCATTTTAAGAAATAGTGTTGGGCTACTTAGTGTAATTACTTTAGTCGTCGTCGTGGCATTCCCAGTGATAAAGGTTGGTGTTAGCCTAATTTTATTTCGTTTATTAGGAGCGGTGATTCAACCGATTATTAGCAAAGATTATATTAAAATTTTAGATGTCTTTAATACGGGGATGACGAATTTACTCGTCATTATGATTATTATTGGTGTCATGTTTATCTTTACATTCTTCATTATTTTATACAGTTCAAATATGATGCTACTAACGAACTAATTCTAGGTGACAAGTTTTGAGGAGATGGGAAAAGATATGCTATATGAATACGCAAAGCAAATAATCGCTATGTTTTTTTTGATAGCTATTGTCAATTTATTGGTTATTCCGGCTTCCTATAAGAAAATAATTACATTTTATCTTCACTTTTTTATCATAGTTATCATTTTAAAGCCGGTGATTAGTATAATGAATAATGAAGTTAGTTCATTCATTGATTCGATTTCATTTATCAATGAAGAGGAATTTGATCAATCCATTCAGTATTACCAAGGGCTAGTTGAAATTGATTTATCGAAAGTAACGATGGCTGAGATTGAGACATTAGTTCGTCAAGCTGAAAGTGGATGCCAAGTTCAAATCGTGGGATTTGATTTCAGTGAAGTGCTAACGCTAGAGATGGTTGAGACTGAGGAGGAGGCAAAAACGTGCGTGCTCAATAAATTAGGTCTTAATCGGGAGGATGTCGTTTTTAAGAGGGGAGGTCGATGAAAAGAGGCAACTAAATTGGAATCTAACATGAGGTGAGATAGGGGGTAGAAGATGTGGAAAAGAAACCGACAGAAAAGTCAGGGTCAATAAGCTTAACAATTCGTAAGGTAATGACTGATCTAGGACCATTTAGAATCATCATGTTGATTGGAGCCATCTTTGTGGTGTCATTCTTGTTAAAAGATGATTTTAGCTCTCTGTCTGGGAATCATTTATCTTCGGCACCATCTGTCGAGGCAAGACACAAAGAACAGATCACAGCTTTATTTGATTCAATAGAAGGAGTAACAGTCGATAGTATAAATATCTCATATAAATCGGTTGCTGATTCTTCAACGACACTCTTTGTTTCAAGTCAAACAGATACTGTTTCAAATGGCGTTGTGATCGTCTATCGAGGGACGATTAAAGCACCTTATGATGTGACGCATGCCATCAGTTTGTTGCTTGATGTTCCAATTCATCAAATTTCATTATTAAATGCATCTGAACTAGGGGGAAATTAAAATGAACAAAAATTCATATGTAACAGCCGCATTATTTGTAGTTTTCGTATTATTAACTGTATTCTATATTAGTATTGGAGATAGCAAGGATTCAACAACGAATAAAGTGGGGTCAACATCAACGTTACCACAAGCAAATTTAGAGATTAATCCAACAGACGCTCAAAGTGGAAGTGAGTTAGTTTCAAACCAAGAGTCTGGAGATGATGAGACAGAGACAGCGGGAACATCATCTGAGGTTAGTGCTATTCAAGTGCAAAGAACTGAGGCAGCTAAAGCTAAAAGCCAATTACAAGCTGATTTAACAGCGATTATTGCAAGCAAAGATGCTGATGCTGAAGAAAAAAGTGAAGCAAAAGATAATTTAGAAAAAATTAATAAAGATGCACAACATGAAAGTATTCTTGAATCGATGATTAAAGCAAAAGGATATTCAGATGTTTTAGTTCGAGTGAACGAGGAGACTGTTCAAGTTCATTTACAATTATCTGAATCCCAATCAGAACCGACATTAGAACAAACAAACGAAATTATTATGATGGTAAAAACAGAATTTACAACTGATCCAGATGTTTTGGTTCAATTAACGCCAATTAATTAAGAATAAAAAAATGAGCCAGGTCGATGGGGTGCTTGGCTCATTTTTTAAAATAGCTCTGTTAGACAATTTTTTTGGTAACAAATCGCTTGATCTCAACGATTATTACATCCCGTTTTTAAAGATTCTATCTAGTTCAAGCGGCTAAATAACGAATCACAACCGTTTCGTCTAACAGGTTTTTTGGTTCTATAATATTT
>NZ_JAMQUS010000083.1:0-23682 GCF_025594995.1 Turicibacter sp. GALT-G1 | reverse complement strand
CGGGCGCACATAAAAAAAGAAGATGTCAGACATCTTCTTTTTAGGAAATACGATGTTATAGATAAGGGTTTCGATACCATCCACCGTAAGAAGGATAACCTCCCCATCCCCATCCACCATAATATGGATAGTAGCCTCCCCATCCCCATCCACCGAAGAATGGATAACCAAATCCACCGATAAAGAAACGCTCATCTTGTGGACTTCTCATCCCATATGGGGCAGCCCCATATGGAGTTCCATAAGAAACTGGATAAGGGTTAACGTATGGACCAACAGCATAAGGATTCGCATATGGTGCCGGATAAGGCATTGGACCTGACGAACAGCTTGGTTTATAAGGTGAATAAAGCATAGATGGTGTCAGAGGCAATGGATAAGGAAGAGGTTGCGCAGCTACTCCCTGTGTTTGTGTTTGAGCTGTTGTTTGATTAGATTGTTGATAGTTTTTTTGATTCACCGAAACGTTATATTGTTCAACACTAGCAGCAACTCCTCCTATTCCAACTTTTACGCCATCATTCGGTTGTATCGGAACCTCCGTCTGGATAGGTTTTAGCGGAACTGGAATCGCTTCTTCTTTCACCTTTGTCACTTGAGTCGGTGTTGGTTGTTGCACTTGTTGTGCCTGTTGGACCTGTTGAACAGGTGCCGGTTGAGCTTGCTGCACTTGTTGCACCTGTTCAACTTGTTGCACTTGCTGTACAATAGGTGCTTCTTGCTTCACCACAACCGGTTCAGGTTCAACTGTTGTAACAGTCTTAAGTTCAATAGGGCTAGTATCTAAATTCGGATAATATTTTTGAATGTGTTGTGCGACATTTGATTCTTCTTTTCGGGCAGGTGAAGGAACTTTGACTTTTAATCCAGGTACAAGGCCAGTTAAATGATTGATATGAGTATTCATCCCAATCAAATCTTGAACACTGACATTGTATTTCTCCGCAATCGATTGAAACGTGTCGTTTCTCTGTACAATGTGGATTTTCATAAGTCTGATTCTCCTCTCTACATTATCTCTTTACAATATATGATGAGATTTTCACGAATATAACAAACTTATGCGAAGTGAGCTTTTTCCCTTAAAAGAAGATAAAGTTCACTCGACATTTCAATGCTCAGTATAACCCTTCGTTAGTTTGATTAACATTTATTCTTCTTTAATTTTTATATCACTTGTAATTCAACAATCATTATTTATAGAGCATCAAATCGTTGGAAGATTCTTTATTGAATTTATCATTTAAAAAGCAATTCCGTTTCCTCCCATATACGCCGGTGATGGTGTTGAAAAAGATTGTCTAAAGTAAACCGGATGAACCATGATCTAATAAATATCAATGTTAATCTCTAATTTTTCAATTGTAATGATAAGAATTAAGTTTTCATCTAAGTAATCACCATCAATTAGTAACAGATGCCTCATGAATCCTTACGCCTTTCTTTTAACGATGTTAGCTTCTTAAATCCAATGGGTTGCGCTTTAAATTGGTAAGTTAGTTGATATAAACATCAGATACTTGTTACAGTATTTTATTAATTTTTAACCATTTAAAGTCACTCATCTTGTTAAGATGATATAAAAAAACCACCTTACATAACGTAAAGTGGTCTATTATTTTAGTCTTTGAATTCAAACTCGAAGTTAAGGATGCGCACAAGATCTCCATCTTCCACTCCAAGGTCACGTAAGGCTTGATCAACACCGATTTGACGTAATTGACGTGCAAATCGCATAACTGATGCTTCACGGTTGAAGTCTGTTTGATGGAAGATTTTTTCCACATGTGTTCCTGTAACAACATACACTCCATCATCTCCACGAGAGATATGGAATTTCGCTTCTTCAGGTTTGAATTTATACGTTACTGATTGTTCCACTTCATCCTCATCATATAATGGGAATTGAGGTGTTTTTTCTAATAAATCAGCTGTTTTATATAACAATTGGTCGATTCCTTGACGAGTTGCCGCTGAAATTTCAACGATTGTTACATCATCTCCAACTTTTTCTTTAAATGCTTTTAAGTTTTCTTCAGCATCACCGATATCCATTTTATTAGCAACAACAATTTGCGGACGTTCTAATAATTTGTAACGGTATTGTGCTAACTCGTTATTGATTGTTACATAGTCTTCATATGGATCGCGTCCTTCCATACCAGACATATCAATAACGTGTAAGATAACACGCGTACGCTCAATATGACGTAAGAATTGATGTCCAAGTCCTGCGCCACTTGCAGCTCCTTCGATTAATCCTGGTAAATCAGCCATAACGAATGAACGACCATCTGGAACACCAACAACTCCTAAGTTAGGAACTAATGTTGTGAAGTGGTATGCTGCAATTTTTGGTTTACATGCTGAAACAACAGAGATTAATGTTGATTTCCCGACACTTGGGAATCCAACTAATCCTACGTCAGCTAATACTTTTAATTCCACGCGAACTTCACGTTTTTGACCTAACTCACCATTTTCAGCAAGTTCTGGCGCTGTATTACGAGGTGTTGCGAAGTGGATATTTCCGCGTCCTCCGCGTCCTCCTTTTGCGATAATCGCACGTTGACCATTTTCAGTTAAATCGGCAATAATCAAGTTTGTGCTGTTATCGTAAACAATCGTTCCCACTGGAACTTTTACGACTAAATCATCTGAGTTTTTACCATGGCAGCTTTTCGCCATTCCATTTTCACCGTTTTTAGCTTGTAATACACGGTTATAACGTAAATCTAATAATGTTGATAATCCTTCATCAGCAACGAAAACGACGCTACCACCGTTTCCACCGTCACCACCAGCAGGACCACCGTTAGCAATATATTTTTCACGACGGAAAGCTACGGCACCGTTTCCACCGTTTCCAGCCGTCACTTTAAGTTTGACTTGATCGATAAACAAGTGCATCCCTCAATTCTATCTCATGAAACTAACACTAGTTTCAATTTGGTATTCTTCTATATTATTAAAATAAACTTGTCAACTCATACAAGATATGAACATAAAAATAAACCCCTAATCAGATGATTAGGGGATTTATTAAATCGATTACTTAGCTTCTGGGTATACAGAAACTTGTTTTTTGTCACGTCCTAAACGTTCGAATTTAACGATACCATCGATTTTACAGAATAAAGTGTGATCCACACCCATACCTACGTTTGTTCCTGGATAAATTTTAGTTCCGCGTTGACGGTAGATAATTGATCCTGCAGAAGCGTATTGTCCATCAGCTAATTTAGCTCCTAAACGTTTAGACTCAGAGTCACGACCGTTCTTTGTAGAACCAACACCTTTTTTAGATGCGAAAAATTGTAAATTTAACTTTAACATGGGGCCACCTCCTACTTGTTTTCTATAACTGTTAAGTATTTAAATTGATCTTCTTCAATTGTTTGTAAAGAAGTAATCATTCCATAGATGAGCGTTTGACACGCATCACTTGATGGAAGATTTTCAACTAATAAATAACCATCTTCCATTTTTATGCTAAGTTCTGATTCGTCTAAGTTGATAATGGAATTGGTTAAGCCAAATGTCACAGCACTCACCGCAGCGCAGACTAAATCTTCACCCGGTTCACCTGCAAAGGCATGGCCGCTGATTTCAAATGACTCAACTTTATTATTTTGATAGTTAAAATTGGCTGTAATCATCGTCTAATAATTAAGCATTGATAGCTTCGATAACCACTTTAGTGTATGGTTGACGGTGACCTTGTTTCTTTTTGTAACCTTTTTTAGGTTTGTATTTGAACACGATGATTTTTTCACCTTTACCGTGTTTTTCAACCTTAGCAGTTACAGTTGCACCTTCTACTAATGGAGCACCAACTTTAGCGTTTTCTCCACCAACGAATAATACTTCGTCGAAAGTAACAACTTCACCTTCAGCAACATTTAATTTTTCAACGTAGATAGCTTGACCTACTTCAACTTTTAATTGTTTACCACCAGTTTTGATAATAGCGTACATTACCTGCACCTCCTTAAAATTTAACTAAGACTCGCCATTAAAGGTATATGCCAAAGACATATTTTGACCTTATCCGCGCGGTTGTAGTACCCTAAGGTGCTAACAACATGATTCATTATATCAAAGCTAATATCATTCGTCAATCATTTATCTATGGTTATGTCTACCTTTTTCGATTATTTTTGATACCTAAAAAATTAACGATTTTAAAAGCTTGATACTCTATTATAGATTATTTCATTTTTGTTTAAACAAAAAGTCTTATACTTTTATGTATAGCATAAGACTTTTTTAATCATATTTAAATCAATTGGCTTTAATAAGATATCATCCATCATGGCTTCTTGAAACTTTGGATCTTCTTTGGATAATAGATTAGCTGTTAAGGCAACAATTCGACCTTTATATCCTATATGTCGTAACTTCTTTGATGCTTCATAACCATCCATTGTCGGCATACAAATATCCATAACTACGACATCATAGTTTGGGTTTGCTTCAATTTCTTGAACAGCTTGTATCCCACTATCAATCGTTTTAACTTTTTTAATGTCCATTACATCTAATATATCTTCCATTAACATTAAGTTAATTTCATTATCATCTACTACTAATACGGAAAAATCATCTGTCATTTGTGCCACCTTCAACTCCGCCTCCAACTTAAGTTTCATTCGTTTTTCACTTATCATTTTAGTTAGATTTAATTTGAGCGTCAACAATTAGAGATGGATTTTCTTCATATTTTAACTTCAACCATTTTATCTCATCGTGAAGTCGATTTTTGACTTCAAATAAATTTAAATAGCCTCGATAGATATTATCTTCTAAAGAATCATTTCTAATTTTCACGATTTTTCTTGGTAAATCAACGTTTATATACATTTTCTTTTGTAAAAGAAAGCGTTGAAAAAGAAAATACATGTACTTATTATACTTTAATGTCGAATATGTTAAAAAACTCACAATGATAAACAATTGTCGAATATCGTATAAAATTGTTATACCTATAAAAAGAGCCATTAATCCCATGTTTAACCTTCTAATAATTCGTAAAACAGTTTTGTATGGAAAAAAACAACATAAAATAGCATTAATTAACCGACTACCATCAAGTGGTGGCAACGGAATAAGATTAAACATGATAACAAATAGTTGAGCCCATATGGTGTAATCATATAACATCGTATTCACAAAAGAGCTCATCTTCTCTCGCATTAAAATCAAAATAATTAACGTGATGAAGTTAAATAGAATACCACCACTACTAACAATGAAATCTTCAATATTTGATTTATTCAACTCTCCTTTAAACTGCATAATCCCACCGAAGGCGAAGAATTTAAGTTCTTCGAGTTCCCATTTATGAAAAAAGGCCATCGTAAGATGACCACATTCATGAACAATGATCGTTAGAGCAAAGATAACATATTCATTTAAATAGCCGAGCATAATAGCTAGGAGGGTCATTGCATAAAAAGAGGGATCAAATTTTAATCGATTTTTACGCATGATTAAACCTCCTAATTATTGCATCAGTGATTCTAAGTAAGCCGCGATATCTTGATATTGACCATCTTGATCTTTTAACGATAAGTAATAAAAAGCATCCTCTCCAAAATCTGTTCCTGGTACATCAATGACAGAACCCACACCTAAGACGTCTCCGATTTTAATATGCTGATACTGACTAACTTTACGATTCTCTAAGAACCCTACTGTTAGTATCCATTCATTTTGTAACTGAATATTCATAAAATTACTAATTTTATCATCCAATCCTACATTTAACACGATGCCTGGAACAAAGCTACGAATTTCTTCATCCTGTTTAATTTCAATAATAACTCCATTTTCATAATCTTTTAGCACCATATTGTTATAAGTATTATTAATAGCTTGTGAAACGTCAAAAATTGAATTCGTACTGTTTCCTTCAATTTCAATCGGATTCCCCGATTCATCAACAGTCGTTCCTTGCATCCCATTGACAGGTGATGTGGAGTCAGTGGCTTTAGGTAATCTATACTCAAATGGTAACATATTAGAAAGAAAGTCTTGATACATTTGTTCATACTTAGCAAACGGAAAACTTCCCATCATTACACTCTTAACACTCTCATAAAGAAGGACATTTGGAAGTTTTTGAATGACTAACACGCTCATCAATAAACATAAACAAATCATAGATTGAAACATAAACCGTCGGATAAACACGATACTCTCATCTTCCTGTTTTCGTTTATAGTAAGATGATGAATGGTTAGCTTGATAACCCCTATAGGCAGAGCGATAAGGTGGACGATTTCTTTTATAATTGGCCACGAAAATTCCTCCTAACTATTCTTTCATTTGTGCTAACTTGTTCAATGCATCATATGAAGTTTAGAGTTAGATTAGAACAGCTATTCCAATTGCTCTACTTATTTTTAAAGCGATTCTCTCTTATCTTCTGACTAAAAGCTAATCAAAAAAGACACCGTTCGGTGTCTTTTTTGATTAAAACTCGTTTAAAAACTGTCGCTGATATTTTCTAAACTGTGACTTTAAAATAGGATATAGCGGGATCGTGATTAAAGTATTAAAAATCGCAGTTGGAATTAAAATAAATTTAATAAATATCATGAATGACATATTCGTTGTTTTCATCGTATTCACGATAAAGTAAACAAACCATTCCTCAAAAATAACGACTCCCATAACTAATGCCATCATAGATAATAAATTAACTGGCATCGTTTGCGAGATAAATCGTAATAAAATGAATGTAATAATCGGAAACAGGCACGTATATAGTCCAATTAAATCAGTATAACAAATATCATAGAGTAAGCCAAAAATGCAGGCAAAAATAATGGGGCGAATCCCTTTATCATAAAAAGTAAATAAGGCTAAGCAAATTAAAAAAACATTTGGAATAATCATATAATGACCAACTATCGGTTGAATCGGTAAGAAAATGACTAATAGATTATCTAGTACAAAACAAGTTACAAAAGTAATAATTAATCTACTCATTGTTTGATGTCACCGCCTCGCGTGCAACCACGATGACGTAGTCCATATTATCATAGTTTTTCTCACCTTTTAGATAAAGTGTTTGTGTTAATCCATCTTTGCTTACTTCAATGCGATGGACATATCCAATTAATAATGAACGCGGATAAACACCACCTAATCCACTGGTAATCACAGCATCCCCTTCTTCTACAGCCACCTCTTTTGAAACTTGTGTCATCACTAATTCATCAGTTGTATAGTCATAACCTTCAACCGTTCCAATAGAACCTTCTTTTCCATCAATAATCGCTGAAACTTTACTTCCAAAATCTTGATTTTTAATCAATTTCACTTTAGCTGATAAATCATTGGTTGAAATGACTTTTCCAATTAAGAAACCCTCTTTCGATAAAACAGCCATGTTCTCTTTAATTCCTTGTTTACTTCCTTTATTAATGAAGATAAAATCATGCCATTGATCAACGTTACGCATGACTGTTGTGGCATTAATCGTTTCATAACTCGTTAAAGAAATTCCTGTACTTTGCAATTCTTCTAGTGAAGCCAGCTGTTCTTCTAATTGATGCGTATAAACTTCTAAGGCCTCATAATTGTACATTTGTTGCTTTAATAATTTATTTTCTTCATAAGTATGGAATAAATCATTGATATTCGTTACGAATCGTTTAAATCCTTCAACAATTCCTGTATAGCCCGTTTGAACGACGGTCATTCCATCCTTAATGAGACGTTCAGGAACTGAATTTTTCGTCTCTTGATGCATTGTATAACCGACTGTAATTAACGTCATAAAAATTAATACGATAATCCCAAACACTTTTAAATGGTTAACACCCTTCATTCGAACACATCCTACGTCTTTACAATAATCTTTTTTATATTGCTTATTATATATAATTGATATGTATGAAACAAGTCTATTTAGTCACATAAACACTAACTCAGAAAGTTTTCACACTTTTTCCATGAGATTTGACTTTACATCATTAAAAAATTCCCGCTGTATGTGGCAGGAACTTTCCATCTTCTATCCATCTAAATCGAAGTTTTCTTTAAGGATGACATACGTGTCACAGTCCACCCATTCGCGACGTCCATTTAATACCGCTCGTCTGACTAATTTATCATGAGTCATTCCTAGTTTTTGCATCACCCTGCCAGAGGCAACGTTTCGAACATCATGTTTAGCAATCACACCGTCAACTCCAATTTGTTCAAAAGCAAACTGAAGAACGGTTTTAGCTGCTTCAGTCGTCAAGCCTTGATTCCAATACCGTTTTGCAAGACAATACCCAAGTTCACAGTAATGACGTCGCCCTCGACGATGAAATTGAAACAAAGAAATCGAGCCAATCACTTCATCACTTTGACGATCGACAATCGCCCACTGATACGTATTTAACAGTTGATAAGCCGCTTCCCAATTCACTAAAATTCGCTCGGTTGTTTCTAAATCTTCATGAGTCGGCCATGCAACAAACTGAGTCACTTCATCATCACTACTCCAATTTTCAAAAACCATTGTTGCATCGCTGACTTTAAATCTTCTTAAATAAAGTCGCGATGTATCAAGCCGGCATGTTCCTAAATGTTTCATTCCTTAAACTCCTTTAAATCTCTTATTTTCCACTATCACCATAATTAGCTAAGACTCGGGCACTCGGATCTAAGACATTACACCCTTCCCACGCTTTATTCGGCATCCAATAATCTTTAATCCATTTCGCATGTCCATTAAAGTGCCGATCAAAAATCTCGCGATAAAGTAAAGATTCTTTCGTAAATGGAACACAATCACCTTCATACTTTTTCACTTTTTTCTCAAACACTTCATCTGTATATTGAGATTCGGCATAATCTTTTAAAATATCGACTAAGGAATGTCCTACTGCATCTGAAAAAGCAGCCTTTTCTCTCATTAAAATACTTTGGGGTAAATAGTCACCAACAAAAGCCTTGCGTAACAAATATTTTCCTTTATTATACTGGTTTAATTTGAGTTGTGGATTCACGCCCATGACGTAATCAACGAAGGCTAGATCACCAAATGGCACGCGTGCTTCAATGGAATTAGCTGAAATGCAACGATCAGCTCGTAAAACGTCATACATATAAAGCTCGCGAATTCGTTTTTGAGATTCCTCTTGGAAAGCTGCTGCGCTTGGTGCATAGTCTGTATATTTATAGCCAAACAATTCATCACTGATTTCACCCGTTAATAACACTTTAACATCGGTTTGTTCTCGAATTGCCTTACATAATAAATACATTCCTATTGAAGCACGAATCGTTGTGATATCGTAAGTTTCTAAAATATAAATTACTTCTTCTAAACAATTAATCACATCATCTTTATTAATAATGACTTCTGTATGATCAGAACCAATGTAGTCGGCCACTTCTTTTGCATATTTTAAATCAATTGCGTCTGTCTCCATACCAATGGCAAAAGTTTTAATCGGTCGGTTCAACAACTTGGCAGCAATACTACAAACTAAACTGGAATCAAGTCCTCCACTTAACAAGAATCCAACAGGAACATCCGCATCCAATCGCTTACGAACACCTTCAATTAAGCGGGTATTAATCTCTTTCGTAATCTCTTCGATACTTCCATTATAAAACCCTGATGACTGTGCCGCATCATAATAGCATGTAAACGCACCATCCGCATAGTAATATCCCGGTGGAAATGGATAAACTTCATCACATAACTTGACTAATGCCTTCGCTTCAGAAGCAAACATGATTTTATGACTATTCTTAGAGTAGCCATAAAAGAGTGGTCGAATGCCAATCGGATCTCGTCCAGCAATAAAATCATCTTTTTTTGCATCATAAATCACAAGTGCAAATTCTGCGTCTAATTGTTTAAAAAAGTCTAATCCATACGTTTCATAAAGCGGTAAAATAATTTCGCAATCACTATCTGAGTAAAACGTATATTTATGTTTTAGTTGTTCCCTCCATTCTTTAAACCCGTACAGTTCTCCATTACAAACGACTAAATTTCCATGAAGTTCAAACGGTTGATTTCCAGACTTTGTTAAGCCCATGATTGATAATCGATGAAAGCCCCAAAGTCCTCTTTCACGATTTTCAATAACACAAAAATCTGGTCCCCGATATGAAATACGAATAAAGCTTTCTTCAAAATCCTCTACCTTTATATCATTTGCCGTATAAACCATAAATCCACACATTGATTTCATCCCCCTTCGACGACTGCCTATTACTCCCTTTTCTTTAATCATATGCTAGTAAGCGATTCTAAAATAACTACTTTTTTTGATTTTATCTCATCTTTTTCGAGTTTTCTTGAATTGAGCTTAATCAAGTTTGGCATAAGTCATGTTTTTTGCGGATAAACTATCACTATCTTATCATTTTTGAAAGGAACTTTTTTTATGTTTATGCTTAAAAACTTTGTTGATGAGATTCTCCCGATAATTATTGGAATTCTAGAAACTATGGGTATTTTTATTATTACACTTGGTGCATTTCGCGCCTTCTATCATTATATGAAGACTTTAATCTTTAAAGATCACTATCCAGTCAAACATCAATTTGCTAATTCAATGGCGACCGGACTGGAATTTAAGTTAGCTGCTGAAATTTTAAAAACTGTTCTTATTCAAAGTTTAAGCGAGCTGCTTATTTTAGGATCTATCTTTTTACTTCGTGTTGTAATGACTATCGTCATCGAATGGGAAATGAAAGAAGATGCGAAACAAAAAAATATCCATTCCGGGCGAACATAAAAAGCTCTCAATTAAGAGAGCTTTTTATTATGTTTGTCTATTACATGTAAAGACATTATAGATACCCTTTTTCTTTTAAACTTGTAAACTGCTCATCACCTATAATCAAGTGATCAAGTAGTTTAATCCCGATTAACTCCCCAGCTTCATACAATCGATGTGTCAATTGAATATCTTGCTGGGAAGGAGTTGGATCCCCACTGGGATGATTATGCGCACAAATCACCGATGCCGATGATCGTTTAATCGCTTCTTTAAAAACTTCTCGCGGATGAACGATCGCTTTATTAAGTGAACCGATAAAAATCGTCTTTTTCCCAATAATATAATTTTTCGTATCTAAGAATAATACCACAAAATGCTCTTGCGTTAAATGCTTCATCTCTGCCGATAAAAAGGAGACACAATCACTAGGTGATAAAATAGAATCTAGTTTCACATGCTTCGCTTTTGCAATTCGTTTGCCCAGTTCAATACTCGCTAAAATCTGAATTGCCTTGCTTTCACCGATTCCATGGATACTCATTAATTCTTCGACCGTAATTTCATTCAGTAATTTTAAACCTTGTGTTTGTTGTAAAATCATCTGTGCTAGTCCAAGTGCTGATTGACCTCTACTCCCTGTCCGCAGTAAAATCGCTAATAATTCTGCATTCGATAAAAAAGTCGCACCTTCTGATAATAGCCGCTCTCGTGGTCGTTCTTCAAAAGGTAAATCACGAATCATAAAAGATTCCATGAAGTGTCCATCACATCCTATTCTTATCCATTTAACCATTGATAAATTTCAAGCAACATTTTCTGACGCTCCGTTGAGAGCGCATCAAAAGAGGCTGTTGAAAGTGTGACATAATATCCCCATATATGCATTTCATCATCCGTGAATGTTTGAATAAAATCTCCAGTCATCTCAAATGGTTTCTGTTTCACAGCTTGTAAAAAGTAATTCCACTTTAAATCATCTGTTGAAACTTCCACCGCTTTGATAAAGCAATTAATTTGCTTCTCTTTCAGCGCTTCTTGAACTGGAGCCAAACTTTCTTTAGTACCCGAAACATGAGAAAACACGGAGTACTTTCCATCAACTTTTAAAATTCCATAATTATAACCCAATTGCTTTAACTCTCCCGCTAAACTTAAAACATTATCGTATGTTTCATAAACCCCAAGTTGCATTACATAGATTTCGTTTTCAGCCGTCGTGCTTTCAGATGCATCAGATTGCCCCTCTTCAGCTTCTACATCTTTGGACTTTTCTAGCTCTTGAGGTTGATCATTTGGTCCCCCTACTGTTGCTGTAGGTCCTTGTGTCGGCACTAAAAAGTTATCTAATAATTTTCCAAAGGATAATCCTAACATCGTAAAAATTAAAGTTAATAAAATTAATGGCTGAATTGTTTTAAAATTAATTTTCAATTTAAACTTCTTAAATTTCTTCTTTTTCATCATGACCCCACCCTATCATCTTCAGTCATTGCTTCGTCTACAATCCTTCGTTTGTCTGGGTATCATCATATCAAAAGTCATTCAAAAAAATTGTCTAAATCTCACTTCATTAATGATTTTCGTACATCTGAGATAAAGTAAAGTGATCCAGTAATCACCAGACAATCCTCGTCCTCCAGTTCACCTAATAAATAATCAATCAGTTCATGGAAGTCTTCCTCATACGATGAATGAGGTCGATTAAACACCTCATACTGCTCTTTTGCAGATTGCGCACGTGGAAAATCAAACGTAGTGAAGTACACGTGATCAGCTGTTTCATCTAAGACATCAAACATTTGCGTGTAATCTTTATCTTTTAAAATACTTACCATAAACAGGTGACGATTGGTTGGGTAAAGATTTTTAAGTGTCTCACACAATTGTGTCATCCCTTCTAAGTTGTGCGCTCCATCTAAAATAATTGCTGGTTGTTCATGAATAACTTCAAATCTTCCTTTCCAAAACGCTTGTTTCATCCCCCTATATATATTTACATCAGAAATGTTGAAAATCCTTTTTTGTTTTAAATATTGTAAGATGGCGTATGCAAGTGTTGCATTTTTAATTTGATGAGCCCCTTTCATCGTTAGCTCCACATCTTTTAACTGAGGCCAATCAAACTTAACCCCTTCTGGAGTTAAATGAATATTCGCTGGTTTATAAACTTCGAGTGCTTCGATCAGCTGACTCTTTTTTTCTGATGCAATTATCTTAAATTCTGTTAATACTTCTAAATTTTCTTCTGTAGTAACCAGTGGAATCCCTTGCTTCACAATTCCTAGTTTTTCATGAGCAATTTTCATTAATGTATCTCCTAAAATCGCTTCATGATCATGACCAATATTCGTAATTCCACAAACGATTGGTGAAATAACATTTGTTGCATCAAAACGTCCACCTAGCCCTACTTCATAGAGCACGACATCGACTTGGTGGTGTTTAAAATAAATAAATGAAATTAATGTAATAATTTCAAACTCTGTAAATGGTCCAATATTAGTTTTATTAATTTCTTCTACTACTGGCTTAATGACATTCGCACACCAAGCTAGGTCATCATCACTAATTGGTATTCCATTTAATGAGATTCGTTCATTAAATGTTTCAATATAAGGAGAAGTAAAAGTCCCTACCTGATAGCCCGCATCTTGTAACACAGAACGTAAATACGTCACCGTCGATCCTTTCCCATTTGTCCCCGCAATATGAATCGTTTGTATTTTTAAATGTGGGTTATCTAGACGGTCAAGCGCTGCCTGCATGCGTTCAAGTCCTGGACGAATTCCAAATCGCAATTGTTCTGATACCCATTCGATAACTTCTTTTCCACTTCTAAACATGTTGTTCTCACCTGCTTTGATTATTCTGTTTTAATGGTGACGGACACTGCCATTCCCTTTGTTAACAACTCACCCGCTAAAACGGATTGTGTCTCAATGATCCCTTCTTCCGCTTGAGATTCAATCTTTAAATCATATAAATCTGCGAATTCTTTTAGTTCCATCAAAGTCTTTCCAGTAAAATCCTCCATTACCGGAAATCCTTTTGACACTTGTAGTGTTAAAATTAGTGGATCATCACCAATTTTTGTTCTTGGTTTAATAGATTGTTCCATGACACAGTTTTGTAAGACATCATATGAATAAGCTAATTCATAAATAATTGAAATATTCTCATGTGATTCATCATATTTCATCACTTCATCTGCTGGCCACCCATGAAAATTTGGAATCGTATTCAATTTAAGTGTTGATTTAGCGTTTATGACTAAGGCAATTGCAATCGATAATCCAAAAATCCAACAATAAAATCTAGCATTTAATCGATACTTTTTTCGTTTCTTTTTTTTGCCCATTCCCACACATCCTTATGTATTCAAATAATAAAATAGTTTTCCCAATTTATCTAAATCTATAAATCTCTTCCAAAGTTATACTTGATAACTAAAATATTAAAATCCTATCATAATTCTACCAACTAAACTTACTTTTTAAAAGGGTAAAACGTTCTTTCCACTTGATTCATACAAAAAAGCTCTCGGATAAACCGAGAGCTTTCATATCAGATTATTTTTGAAGTTGAGTTAAACGTGCTTCAACTGTTGCATACTTTTCTTTGTAGTCTGCTAATTTGTTACGTTCTTCTTCAACTAAGTGAGTAGGTGCTTTCGCGACGAATTTTTCATTTGCAAGTTTTGATTCTCCACGTTTAACTTCTGCTGCTAATTTTTTTAGCTCATTATTTAAACGTTCAATTTCAGCACTTACATCGATTAATCCTTCAGTTGGTAAGAAAATGTCTGCACCTGTAACAACGGCTGTCATTGTTTCTTCTTCTACTGTTAAATCTTTTTCAATCACTAATTCACTTGGGTTACAGAAACGTTTTAAGTACGCTTGGTTTGTACTTAAGTTTTCTAATACCTCTTCTGATTTAGCATTGATGAAGATACGGATTTGTTTGCTCATTGGTGCATCAACTTCTGCACGGATGTTACGTACTGAGCGGATGATATCCATTAATAACGTGAAGTTATTGATTGCTTTTTCATTGTTATACTCTGGTTTAACAACCGGCCAAGCAGCTACCGCACACGCCGTATTTCCACGAGTAATCATTTGATAGATTTCTTCTGTTACGAATGGCATGAATGGGTGTAATAATTTCACGATTGATTCTAAGACGTAAGTTAAGACCATACGAGTTGAGCGTTTTGCTTCTTCATCTTCACCTTGTAATGGTAACTTCGCCATTTCGATGTACCAGTTACAGAAGTCTTCCCAGATAAAGTTATATAAATGACGTCCTACTTCACCAAATTCGAATTTATCAGCATTGTAGTTGATCGCTTCGATTGTTTCATTTAAACGTCCTAAGATCCATTGATCTGCAACATTTAATGTTGCTTCTTCTAATTTCACATCTTCACAAGTCATTCCGTCTAAGTTCATGATAACGAAACGAGAAGCATTCCAAATTTTATTGATGAAGTTCCATGTTGATTCAACTTTTTCTTCGATATAACGTAAGTCTTGACCTGGTGCTGAGTTTGTTGTTAAGAAGTAACGTAAGCTATCTGCCCCGTATTTCTCAATAACGTCCATTGGGTCAACCCCGTTACCTAATGATTTACTCATTTTACGTCCTTCAGCATCACGAACTAATCCATGGATTAAAACGTTTTTAAACGGACGCTCATCTGTGAACTCTAAACTTTGGAAGATCATACGAGATACCCAGAAGAAGATGATGTCATATCCAGTAACTAATGTATCCGTTGGGAAGTAAGCTTTGAAGTCTTCACATTCAACATCTGGCCAACCTAATGTTGTGAATGGCCATAATGCAGATGAGAACCATGTATCTAATACGTCTTCATCTTGGTTCCAGTTTTCAATGTCTGCTGGAGCCTCTTCTCCTACGTACATTTCACCTGTTTCTTTATGATACCAGGCTGGAATTTGGTGTCCCCACCATAACTGACGTGAAATACACCAGTCATGAATGTTTTCCATCCAACGTAAGAATGTATTTTCGAAACGGTCTGGTACAAAGTTTACTTTGTTATCTGTTGATTGGTTAGCAACTGAACGTGCTGCTAATTCTTCCATTTTAACGAACCATTGAGTTGATAAGTATGGTTCAACGACTGCATCTGTACGCTCAGAGTGTCCAACTGAATGAACGTGTTTTTCGATTTTTACTACTAATCCCGCTTCCTCTAAGTCAGCTACTAATTGACGACGGGCATCGAAACGATCCATCCCATTGTATTTACCTGCTAATTCATTCATTGTTCCATCTAAGTTCATACAGATTGGACGAGCTAAATCATGACGGTTTCCAACTTCGAAGTCGTTTGGATCGTGAGCTGGTGTAATTTTAACAGCACCTGTTCCAAAGTCCATTTCAACGTACTCATCAGCGATAACTGGAATTGGTTTGTTGTTTCCTGGGATTAAGACGTTTTTACCTAATAAGTGTTGGTAACGCTCATCTTCAGGGTGAACCGCAACAGCTACGTCTCCGAACATTGTTTCAGGACGAGTTGTGGCAACTTCTAAGAACTCATTTGTTCCTTCAATCATGTATTTGAAGTGGTAGAATGCCCCTTCGATTTCTTTATGGATAACCTCGATATCTGATAAAGCCGTACGTGCAGCTGGATCCCAGTTAATAATACGCTCACCACGATAGATTAATCCTTTTTCATATAATTGAACGAAAACTTTACGAACAGCTTTTGATAATCCTTCATCTAATGTGAAACGTTCACGAGAGTAATCTAATGAAAGTCCCATCTTTTCCCATTGTTGACGAATGAATCCTGCATATTCTTCTTTCCATTCCCAAGCTTTTTCTAAGAATGCTTCACGCCCGATATCGTAACGAGAAACACCTTGCTCTTTTAAACGAGCATCAACTTTTGCTTGAGTTGCGATTCCTGCGTGGTCCATACCTGGTAACCATAACGCATCAAATCCTTGCATACGTTTCATACGAATAATAATATCTTGTAATGATGTATCCCATGCGTGCCCTAAGTGTAACTTACCTGTTACGTTTGGTGGTGGAATAACGATCGTATACTTCGGTTTATTTGATTGTGGTTGAGCTTTGAAACAATCTTGCTCATACCAAAATGCATATTTACCTTGTTCTACATCTAAATGATTATACTTAGGTGCTAAGTTTTTCGTCATTTTAGTGTCCTCCTTTTCTTATTTTGTGATAGATGGAACGAATGCCATCTATTTAATTTCAGCTCTACTCGTTGATGTCTTATTCCTTACTACTTTTATGAAGGATAGGCACCAAAAACTCAATAATCAAAGCGTTCAAAAATCTTACATCATGTATGGACTTGCATCACACTAGAATCATGAAACATTAACCTTACATTTGCTTTCTCACTCAGTTATAGGTTCTCAACTAAAAAATTTTTGGAATAATCTTAGCACAACTTGAAGAAGTTGCGGCAAATATCAAATGGATGTGTCATGATATTTGTTAGATCCCTAAAACGGGTTGGAATAATCTTTACACAACCTGGTGAAGTTGCGACAAATACCAAATGGATGACTAAATGATATGTGTTGAATCCCTATATCTAAATGAAAAATCAAGTTAAAACAAATGTAACAATATCTGCGCGAGACCACCTGGATAATACATAATATAAAATATTTAAACTCAAATACCTCTAAGTAATACTTTGGTTTATGTCTCATTCGTGACAAATATTAACTTAGTCTAAATGGAATCTTAAGCGGGACTTTTGTTTACCCCATTTATATCGACATCTCTTAAGTGTAATGTTAATCAGATAGCTAATCTTCTCGGTATCAAGTCGTGTCTCTTACTTATATCCGTAACTTCATTCAACTTTTATTCATTCCTACCTCTTATGGGTTCCCTACCGCACGTGGCAAAGCTCGTGCATTTCCTCAACTGGTAGGGTATGGGTTCCCTACCGCACGTGGCAAAGCTCGTGCATTTCCTCAACTGGTAGGGTATGGGTTCCCTGGCATTTTCGTAGAAAATGTATCCTCAACTACTAGGGTCCGAATCAATAAAACTTTTAAGAAATAGTCCCATTGCTTCTATTATTAAGTTTTTATCCTAATTAAAAAAGGCAATTAATAGATTTTACGTAAACAAGTAAAACTAATAAAGATGCATCATTGAACCACCTGGATAATGGGTTCCCTAGCATTTTCGTAGAAAATATTTCCTCAACTACTAGGGTATGGGTTCCCTGGCATTTTTGAAGAAAATGTATCTTCAACTACTAGGGTATGGATCATATACATTCTTACGATTAATCATACTTGTTTTATTGTTTCTTTTTGTAACGAGCACTTCCTATCATTTGACTAAATCAGTAAAACTAGCAAGATTTTATGACGACCACCTGGATAATGGAGAGATAAAATCTTTAATATACATTTGCCTCATTGTTTCCGCTTGTTTCTCATTCAAGAATAATCTTTAGCATCATCCAACTAAGCTTGTCATATTAGTAAGACTTCACGATAACCACCTGGATAATGGGTTCCCTACCGCACGTAGCGAAGATCGTGCATTTCCTCCATTGGTAGGGTATGGGTTCCCTACGCTACGTAACAACGTTCGTAGCTTTCGTCGATTGGTAGGGTATGAAAATATAAAATCTTCAAATATACAGCTGCTTGATTGCCTCTGCTTGTTTTATTCAAAATGAGCCGTGCACATGATTCAACTCAGCTAGTAAAGCTAGTAAGATTTCATAACGACCACCTGGATAATGGGTTCCCTACCGTACGTAGCGAAGATCGTACATTTCCTCGATTGGTAGGGGATGAAAATATAAAATCTTTGAATTAGTCTACATCGATTTTATCGCTCTTGCCTAATCTTATTTAAGATAAATCCTTTCTAATTTTGCATCGTTTCTAATTTGATTTCACTTCCATGTTAAAGACACAAGACTGTTTTTAAGAACTTTAGCATCTCATATTTAATACATCGTTTCATCACAATCTAGCATCTTCGATGACAAAACATCTTAAGGCTGACGTCTACAACTAAAAGCATTTAAGGATAACATCGGCTATTGCGATGTATAGTTACACTTCAAGCTATGCTTGATTAGTATAACTAAAAAAGCATTCCGTCCTAATAAGGACGAAATGCTTAAGATTCCGCGGTACCACCTTGATTGTAAGTTTATTGACTTACCACTTCATGCTTTAACGCAGCTAACGGAATTTCTTACTATTTATTTCAGAAACTCAACTCACAGGCTACCTTCAAAGCTATCACATAAAGTTCTTTCACCAACTGAACTTCTCTCTTAAATGTGAGGGAACTTCTACTCCTCCTGGTCATCGTTTTTCAACTATCACAATATATATGTTAGTATTCTACAACAATGCATAAATTTATTCAAGAGTTACTAGAGAAATTCAGATGAATTCCCTTAAATCTTCACATTTTAAGTTTCTCCTAAATAATTTTGACTTTTTCACCAACCAACTGTTACCACATATTCATCACGCATAAACTATATTATAGGGGGTGAGTATATGGGACGTTATCAGCGAGGAGGAGGCAGATTTAGATCCTATTTACTATCATTACGTTCAATCATCGCATTATTATTTTTTTATCAACTCTATCTAATTATTTTCTCATTTTCTCAATTTGATTTTGTTATGTTGATGATCCTTGGGGGCTTGCTTGGTTTGTTGTGGTGGGTTTGTTAAATTGATTATAAACCTGCAACGCCATTAAATGAGGCGCAATACATTCATTTAATAACGCAATATTAATAAGTGAATGATCTTGTAATGTTTGATTAAGTTCGTCTAAATCAATGCAAAGAGAGCGAAAAAAGAAATAGTGCCGCAAAGCTGCGGCTTTTTCATTTTTCACATAATCTAAAATAATCGAATGTAGTCCTGGAACTTGATGATAGTTTTCTAAAAAATAATACATGTCTAACGAAGAAATGGAAAACATACTTTTCTCAAAATTAATTAAATAAGTTGATTTCTCTGTGACTAGTAAATTTGCCACATTCACATCACCATGTATTAAGCTGATAGGTAATTTTTTCTCTCGTTTAATTAAATCATAAAATTTCTTTAATTCATCATGCGCATGATGAAGCATTGTATAAAGCATCGGATATACCATCATAAAGTACCACTCAAATGGTGAACGATCTCTCTGTAATTCATAAACTTCCATATTTTTTTGAAGACAATCATAACTATCTTGTAATCTTTTATAGTCTTTATTATAGCTACGCTGTAATTCATCATCACTAACATCGACTTCTAAGCTAGTCTCTGAGTGTAATTTACCTAATAATTCAATATAATAATGGATTTGTTGTTCAAGCGGCAACGGAATAGTTTGAACATAATCCGTCAAATAAAAGAAATGATCTCGCCATGGAACATAGTGTTGGTTATCTTTTGTTCGATAAATGGGTAAAACATTACGGGATAATGCTTTATAAGCAAAAAGTTGCTTCATGATAAAGTCATCATCCCCACTCGCGACTTTCAATAGATAATCATGATTTGAGGCCCTAACCTTCATGGATTTATGAGTAATGGGAGTCACAGACTCAACGGCTAAATCATAATGGGTTTCAACAAAAACTTTTATCTCATCGTAATTTGCCATAGTTAATCATCACACGATCACCACAATGTAACGGTGAATTTAATTGTTCCAGATTATAAATAGCTTTTTCAGGAACATTGTATTTCGTGCAAATATTTGTAATTGTTGTTTCCTCTTCTTGAACGAAAATAATTTTTAAAATACTCTCCCCATCTAAAAATTGATTTGCAATTGAATCTTCCCCTGAATAAGTTGAAATTGGTGCGATTACCTCAGGTTCTTCAACCACTTCATCTTCTACGATTACTTCTGGTTGAGAGACAAGTGTTTCCTCTACCATCGGCACTTCTTCTACAACTGGAGCTTGCATTACTTCTTCTACCACTGGTTCTGTTTCTTCTAATGAATATAACATTTCAAAAATATCAGATTTTTTAGTTTCAACAGGTACTTCCTCAACAACTGGTTCTGTTTTTAACGGGAATGGAAGAATTTCTTCATCCTCTTCTTCTACCACTGGTGTCACTGGCTGCTCTTCTACCTTTTGTACTTTAGTCACTGTCGGGATTGGCGCAACAGGTTTTGGTTTCACCTTCTCCACTACCTTATCTACAACTTCTTCCACAATTGGTGCCGCCTCTTCAACAATCTCTGTTGGTGTTACGTCGTTAGTCACCTTCTCAACAATGACTTCCGGTACAATTTCTTTTGCCTTTTCAACGACTTTTTCAAGGAATGGTTCTGACTTTTTCGTTTCATTCACTTGTTTTTCAACAACCGGTTCTACCACCTCTTCAACAACTGATTCTACTACCGGTTCTTCAACAACTGATTCTACTACTGATTCTTCAACCGGTACCGGTTGTTTATTAAGAAATTGTTTAATTTTATCTGTTAATACTTCTTTACGTTCTATAGCTAATGATGGATCAACAGCGTCTTCCTTATGATCTAAAACAACTTCATCAAAATCAATGTAATCTAAATCATCAGTCTCATCCTCTTCTACCACTTCTAATACTTCTGGTTCAACCACTACATTTTTTTGAGTTACGGGTGCTTCAGCAACTACTTCATGCCCTGACGGTACAACAGCAGCTTCTTTTGTAAACATAACAGGAGCTTGTGTTTGAGCCTCAATTTCATGATCTTCTTCTACAAGTGTAATTGGACTCTCCCAATCATAACCATCTAAACTAAGATTTAATGTTAAAAATAAATTATTTCCATCTTGTACCTCATAATCAAAATTTGTAATATCCGTTTTAATTTCACTACTACGTCCATTATTTGGTAACGTAATATCAAGTGGAATATACTCTGTAAATGTTTCTTGTGTTCCGTGATTTGTCACATACTCTCCATCAATTAAAACTTGTCCACGTAATGATAAATAATCTCCTTCATCATACGCTTTTGTCTGCGGAACAATATTAATTGATACGATATCTTCTATGTTACTGATCGGTAATGTACAATCCCAATTAAATGAATAACTCATGCTAGACCCTCCTAATTTGATATTTCAGTTCATTATATTCTATAATCATAAAAATATGAGACTTATTCATTAGCTTAGCCACGCATCTACGGGCTTTTTTTGCTCATGAAACTTTAAATTTCTCTTTGTAGTAACCGTCAGCTGTTATTTTAAACACCTTTCTATATTTCCCATCATCCCTTATCCCGTAATTTCATCAAATATATGACAAGTACTTCGTTAAAATTCGAATTTTTACCAATATTCAACATTTTTTAATCTGATAATCTATATTTTTAAAAAAGTTTATGGTATAATACTGTTATCCAATAATTGGATAACACAACACTACCCTTGTTGGTATAACATACTCTATCCAGTTGTACCAACTTATTTATTCTCTTTCCATTCCAATGTTTTATAATTACCCTTTTGAGGTTGAATGGACCTCATCTTTCTCAAAAAGAATCCATTATAATGATTCTTTTCTCTAATTAACAACAAAAAAGACAGTTAATCTTCTCGTTTAGCTGTCTTTTTTATTGTTAAAACATCTCAAAAAAGGCACTCTTTTTGGAGTGCCTTTAATTATATGAACGACTATTCAAACGTAATTTTATGAACAGTTTCTTTATTTAAACGTTTAACCACTTCAGTCATTAATTTAACTGTATTTTCATAGTCATCACGATGAATCATTGATGTATGAGAGTGAATATAACGAGAAGCAATACCCACTGACATCGCTGGTGCTCCATCATGTGCTAAATGCATTTTAGCAGCATCCGTTGCTCCACCAGGTGTCACATCAAATTGGTAAGGAATATTTAATTCTTCTGCGACTTCAACGACAAAGTCACGTAATCCTTTATGACCAATTAATCCACCATCAATTAACGTGATGATTGGACCTTTCCCCATTTTAGCTTGAATTTGATTTGTTACACCAGGCACATCACCAGCTAATCCAACGTCTAATGCAAAGACGATTGATGGATTAATCATTTGACTAGTCGTTGCAGCTCCACGACATCCGACTTCTTCTTGAACCGTTCCTACACCATAAACAATGTTTGGATGATGTTCTCCTTTTAAGTTATTTAATACTTCAACTGCTACAGCACATCCAATACGGTTATCCCATGCTTTTGCTAATAAATATTTTTCATTGGCCATCGTGCGGAATTCGATATATGGCGTAATCATATCTCCTGGACGAATCCCTAACGCTTCAACTTCTTCTTTACTATCTACACCTAAATCAATGTACATATCTTTAATATCCATCGGTTTTTGACGAGCTTCTGCAGATAAAATATGAGGAGGAATTGATCCGATTACTCCATGATAAGTTTTGCCTGAGTTAGTTGTGATAGTCACTTGTTGAGCAAGCATAACTTGCCCCCACCATCCACCTAATGTCACAAATTTAATATATCCATTATCATCAATTTGGCGAACCATGAATCCAACTTCATCCATATGTCCTGCAATTAAAATTTTAGGACCATCTTCTTCCCCTACTTTTTTCGCAATTAATGATCCAATGTTATCTTGATAAATTTCATCGGCACTATCCCCGATATATTTTTTCATCACTTCACGCGCTTGACGTTCTTGCCCTGGAACAGCATTCGCATCTGTAATTTCCTTTAAAAACGTTAATGTTTGATCTAGTTGATTCATTACGTTCTCTCCTCCTAGTTATAATTTTCTATAAATAGTATCATATCACTTTATCTAATAATTGGAAATAGATTTGAAATATCTTTTTATTCGACATCAACAAACTTTTTACCTAATCAAAGACTTGATTATAAAAAAAGGGTTCTATAA